>DASVLM010000477.1:0-28953 GCA_036384875.1 Noviherbaspirillum sp. | reverse complement strand
TGGTGGAGATTGCCTCCTCGGCTGCCTTGGCGTTCTGGTAGGCTTCGGCCGCCGCTGCGGCTTCGAGACGTGCCTTTTCCTCGGCAAGGGCGCGGGCGCGGGCTTCGGCAATGGCACGATTTTCGGCGGCGACTGTCGCCTTGGCCTCGGCCTCGACACGCGCGATCGCTTCGCGGATCGCCTTCAGGTCGACATTGCCGCGCGGGCTGGGCGATGCCAGATCTTCATCCTCAAGGGACTGAGCCTTGAGATTGTTGCGCATCGCCTGATTCGTTTCCATCCTCGCCCCTCGCCTGATTTTGCAGCCGCAACCGCAAAACGAGGCGGCCGGCCGGACTTTTTCCTACTAGGCATTATCCCCAGCCGGCCGTCAATTCAGGCCCCGAAAAGAGCCGGAAATCCGATGCATTTCAGATTTATGCGTATTCCGCATGGCAATCGGTATACTCGACATCATCCAATGTTGCGCAAGTTCCCCTGCAATTCGAAACCATTCCATGCAGCCAGGCGAAAACACGAAAACGAGTCCAGCGGCAGGCGCACCCGGTTCGGGGCCGCAAACAGCGGTGGAAGTCCTGGCCGGACTGAACCATGAAATTCGCACTGCCATGAACGGCATCGTCGGCGTGCTGGACATGTTGCTTGAATCCGGACTCCCCTCCTCCCAACGCGAACTCGCATCGACGGCCCAGTACAGCGCGGAAAACCTGCTCGCGTTCGTCGAAGCCGCGGTCGACCTGTCGGCGATCGGCGAGCGCTGCCTCCCGCTGGACCCGCAACCATTTGAACTGTCGTCGCTGATGCACGCGGCGATTGCGGGCGCCAACATCGCCAATCTCCGCGTTCCCACGCTGCCCGCTGCCCTGCTTCGCGGCGATGCAATCCGGACAAGACAAGTCATCGACGGCATGCTGCGAATCGCACAATGCATCGGCACACCGAGCGCAATCGCGCTCTTGCTCCGGGATCGCGACAAGCAATGCCAGATTGATATCGAGGTGGTCATCGATGCATGTCGTGACAACCTCGCGCAAGCGACCGGATTGATGGCCGGACCGTATATGGGTGTCGAGGTGGTTCGCAGATATGGACGGCTCGGTCTCGATATCGAATTTTGCCGGCAATTGGCAAGCCTGATGGGCGGCGAGTTGTCGATTCGCAGCGAGAAGCAGCCCTCTCATGTGCTGTGCTTTGCGATCACGCTGCCGCTCGCCACACCGTCGCTCGACGGCAAGCGTTTGCTCATTATCGAGAAAACGGAAGACAACCGGCGGCGACTGCAGGCGCTGTTTACTCGACACGGCATGCGGGTCGATGCATTTGCTTCCGTAGGCCCGGCTCTCGACGTTTTGCGCGGCGATGGTGTTCCATTCAGCGCAGCAATTGTCGGCGCCGATGAATCCGGACTCGACGCGGAATTTCTTGTTTCCGCGATCCGGGCCGAGCCGCAATTGCAGGACTTGCGGCTGGTCGAGCTGCGGAGCGATGTTGCCGGCTCAGATCACGCATCAACGCAGCGCGAAGGCTTCGATGCAATCATCACAACGCCGCTCGACGAAGCTGCTGCGCTGGCGGTCATCGCCGCTCTTTACGGCGACCCGATAACCAGCAGTCCCACGCACGCATCTTCAGCGCCAAGGCGCGACTTCATCGGCCGCCGCATCCTCGTGGCGGACGACAACTCAGTGAATCTCCACGTGGCGCGGCGCATGCTGGAAAAACTCGGCTGCCGGGTGGATGTGGCGGTGGATGGACGCGAAGCACTCGAGATGCACCGGGCTCAGCCCTACGAATTGATCCTGATGGATTGCCAGATGCCCGGCATGGATGGACGCGAGGCTGCAAGCCGCATTCGTGCACTGGATGGCGCCGCGAGCCATGTTCCCGTCGTCGCAGTCACCGCATGCGCCACGCCTTCGGAACGCGAGTGCTGCCTGTCTGCCGGAATGAATGACTTCATCGCGAAACCCTTGCGTCCGCAAGTGCTGGACGCGGCATTGACGAAATGGCTGACGACGCAGAAGGTCGCTGCGTCAGCCGCACCAACATGCAATGACGAACTCGACACGGTCAGGGACATGTTCGGCAAGGACTTCGCCGAGCTTGCCGCGCTGTACATGAACGACAGTCCGCCGCGCATCGAGATGCTGCAAGCGGCTGCGGCGGAAGGAGACAGCGCCACGGTAGCGAAGGTCGCGCATGCATTCAGCGGCAGCAGCGCGTCGATCGGCGCCAGCGGCCTCGCTGCGTTGTGCAAGGACCTGGAACGGGAAGCCAAGGCGGGCAAGCTCGATCAGTTTGCGCTTCGCCTGACGGCAATCGAACTCGAATATGGAAGGATATGCAGCAGGATTCAATCCCTGCTGAATCAATGACGGCGGACAACATGGCAAAAGAGCTGAGCATCATTATCGCCGACGACGACGCAGTGACCTGCCGCGCGCTGCGCCTGCTGCTGAACGAGCACGGTCATCGCGTGATAGGCGAAGCGCGCGACGGAGAAAAGGCTGTCGAGTTGTGCGCGACGCACCTGCCCGACCTCGCGTTCCTCGATATCAACATGCCGAGGCTGGACGGTTTCGAAGCCGCCGCGCGCATCCGAGAGGCCACGCCCAAGATCGGCCTCATCATGGTGACGTCCGCGCCGACACTGGACAACGTGCAGCGTGCGCTGAAGACGGGTATTGGAGGCTTCGTGGTGAAACCATTCAATGCAGTGAAGGTGGTGGACGCCATCGGTAACTGCCTGAAACAGAAACCGGCGGGAACGGCATGACGAACAACGCAGTGAATGCAGCAAGCGAGTTTTCAGGCAAGACAGCACTGGTGGTGGATGACGGCCCCATCGAGCGGCTTGCCGGCAAGTCAATGCTGCAGAAAATGGGATTTTCGGCCCAGGCCGCGGCCAATGGTGAAGAAGCTTTGCACATGCTCGGCACGCAGCCTGTCGATATCGCGATCTGCGATATTTCGATGCCGGGGATGAGCGGACTGGAGTTGCTGGACGCCGCGAAGAACCTGCAGTCGATGCCGCTGTTCATCATGGTATCGAGCCACGACGACGAAGCGCATGCCCAGGCGGCACTTGCACGCGGCGCAGCGGCCTACCTCGTCAAGCCGCTGCGCTTCGAGTCCTTGCGCGACGCGATTGCGAGTGTGTTTCAGTCGCGCAAGGCGTAAGCACGTTTTCAATCAGGGCGAAGTACGCACCACCATCAGGCCCGCGCGCAAGCCGGGCCGCACGCCGGGATTGGGGAAGACGACGTACTCCGTTTCCTCGCCGACGCGATAGACCAATTCCCCATCTTCCGCCAGCAGGGTTCCGGGCTCCATCGCAGTGAAATTTTGCGTAGCTTCATCGAAAGCCATGCGAAAACCATCGCTGTGCTTGACCAGTTCCTGTGCCACCCTGAAAACCTGCGGCGGCGTTTCCGCAACCGGTGCGCGACCGCTGCGCAGGAACGTGTCAAGTGCGGAGCGCGCATCGGCAAACCGGCCGGGATCGTTCGAACCCAGCGGGCTTATCCGGCCAAGTTCCACCGTTGCACTCGCCGCGCCGAACATGTGCGCGGTGTAGGAACTGAACGTTCCGGCCGGTTTGGCATTGAGTATGGCAGCGCCGATGCCGGCCCTGCCCAGCCAGCCGAGCAGGTTCTGCCGGCGCGTCGCGCCGATGACATCCGGCACGACCGCGAAGGTCGGGTAATGGGACGGACGAATGGCGGTGTGCAGGTCGAGATGCCACTTGTCCGCATCGCGTGCGCCGAAGAATGTGGCAGTGGCACGCATGATGGCGTCGGCACGTTCCGCTTCCGCCATCGACTGCAACGCACCGCGCTCGGCCGTGAACATGCGGTTGAGGTCGCCGTCGATGAAGCGCTTGCCCTGCGCAATCGCGGCGAGGTTTCCCACTACCACCATGAGGTCGACCGCGAGTGCGGAGGGCGTGCGAGCCAGATCGGCAAGCAGCTGCGCCACCATCTCGATCGGCGCGGTTTCGTCGCCGTGCACGCCAACCGACACCAGCAAGCGCGGACGGCGCAGGAAGCGCCCCGGCGCACTCAGTTGCAACATGCCGCGCGCCGGAAGGCGGACGGCAAAGCCGGCATTGGCGAAGCTGTCGGCAAGGTGGCTGAAGTCGCCATCGGCGAATGCCTGCACCGATTCCGGTATTGCCTGATCCATTGCCATCATGCGTTGTCGGAGGTGGAGGATGCCGCCTCGGACAAGGCCCAGACGTCAAGCACGGCGTGCTCCAGGTTCTGCGCGGCGGCGTCCTCGGCAGCACGAGAGGCGACTTTCAATTTCGCCATCAGCGCTTCCACTACCGCTGCCGGATTGTCGCCGGGCTTGCTGCCGACCGGCGCCTGCTGCAGCACCCGCATCAGCAGGCGTTGCTGCGCACGGCGCAACGCCTGCAAGGCATGGTCGCGCAGCGGCTCCTGCGACGCGTTGGCGGGCGCGCGCATGAGCACGCGTTCCAGGCCATCGATGCCGACCTGGCGGCGCAATGCCATGCCCAGTTGCAGGAACTCGGGCAAGGTCATGCCATCGGGACGCGGCACCGACAGGCCGGCGAAGAGGAAGTCGGCGATGCCTTCGATCGCCTCCACCGCATGGCATGCCTGCACGAAATCGGGCGGCAATCCTTGCGACGGAATCGTGGAAGCCATCACAGGCGCCAGCTGGCTCACCGTTTCCGGCTTGCTGAAGAGCGCGGTGAGTTCGGCCAGGGCGCCCGACTCGCGCAACTGCTGTTCCGGCACCGACAGCACGCCTTCGATCATTGCCTTCTGCAGCGCGCGCACATGCTGGTCCGCCAGCTTCGACACTTCGCGGGGCACCTTGAGCGCGGAGGCATCCAGCGCTTCGAACACCGGCGCGAGATTCAGTGCGGCCCATGCCTGCGCCCAGGCGCAGAGTGCGTCGGTTTCCTTCACCGCGCGAGCATGTGCGATGCCTGTAATCATGACAGGGCCGCAGCGGTTGACTGCTTCATTGGCCAGCACGGTGGCAAGAATGGCATTGGCCAGCGGATGCTCCAGCGGATTGCGCGCCGCCACCATCGCCGGCGGGAAGTACGGCGTGAGCAGCGTTTTAGCCCAGGGCTGCTGTGTCAGCGGGAGTTCGGCCAGCAGGCGCTTGTAGCGGTTCTTCACATGTGCCAGCACGACGGCGAGTTCCGGCGCGGTCAGTCCCTGCCCGTTTGCCTTGCGCGCAGCGAGCGTGGCGGCGTCCGGCAGTTGTTCCAGCTTGCGTGAGAGGACGCCCTCGGTTTCCAGGCTCGCGATCAGGCTGGCGTAGGCGTCCAGCACTGCCGGATCGATTTGTGCCTGCACTTCGCGCGCCAGCAGGTGAGTCTGCAGCGCATTGTCGCGCAGCACGAGGCTTTCGATGTCGGAAGTGATCTCCGTCAGCAAGCGGTTGCGCTCATCCGGCGACAAGGTGCCGGCATTGACTTCGGTATCGAGCCAGATCTTGACGTTGACCTCATGATCGGAGCAATCGACGCCTGCCGAGTTGTCGATCGCATCGGTAAAGATATGGCCGCCCTGGAGCGCATACTCGATGCGGCCCGCCTGCGTCGCACCGAGGTTGCCGCCTTCAGCCACGACCTTGCAGCGCAGCTCGCGTCCGTCGACGCGGATGTTGTCGTTGGCGCGGTCCTTCACCTGCTCGTTGGTTTCGGTCGAAGCCTTGATGTAGGTGCCGATCCCGCCGTTGTAGAACAGATCGACGGGCGCCAGCAAAATGGCGTGCATCAGTTCATCCGGCGTCACGCTGGCGGCCTCGATTCCCAACGCCGCACGCGCCTCTGCCGATAGTTCGATAATGCGCGCCGTGCGGGACCAGACGCCGCCGCCTTTCGAGATCAGGCTCTTGTCGTAATCGTCCCACGACGAGCGCGGCAGCGCGAACATGCGCTGGCGTTCCTTGAACGAGGCTTCTGTGTCCGGATTCGGGTCGATGAAGATGTGGCGATGGTCGAATGCCGCCACCAGTTTCAGCTTGCGCGACAGCAGCATGCCGTTGCCGAACACGTCGCCCGACATGTCCCCTACTCCGACCACGGTGATCGGCGTGGATTCGAGATCGTGCCCGGTTTCATAGAAGTGGCGCTTGACCGCTTCCCACGCGCCCTTGGCGGTGATGCCGAGCTTCTTGTGGTCGTAACCATTCGAGCCGCCGGAGGCGAAGGCGTCGCCCAGCCAGAAACCGCGCTTGACGGCGATGCTGTTGGCGATGTCGGAGAAGGTGGCAGTGCCCTTGTCTGCCGCGACCACCAGGTACGGGTCGACGTCGTCGTAGCAGACGGTTTCCGCCGGACGCACGATCTCGCCGCGCACGCGGTTGTCGGTCACGTCGAGCAGGCCGGCGATGAAAAGGCGGTAGACCGATTCGCCTTCCACCGCGATCACGTCGCGCGTTGCATCCTTGGGCACCATCTTGCAGACGAAGCCGCCCTTCGCACCCGCCGGCACGATCACGGCGTTCTTCACCATCTGCGCCTTCACCAGGCCGAGCACTTCGGTGCGGTAGTCTTCCATGCGGTCGGACCAGCGCAAGCCGCCGCGCGCGACCGGGCCGCCGCGCAGGTGCACGCCTTCGAAGCGGCGCGAGAACACGTAAATCTCGCGGAACGGGCGCGGCTGCGGCAGCAGCGCGAGCTGGCTGCTATCGAACTTGAAGATGATGGTGTCGGCGGCCTGTGCGCTCTGGAAGTACGAGGTGCGCAGCGTGGCGAGCATCAGGTCGGCGATGCTGCGCAGGATGGTTTCGGTGTCGGCGTGATTGATCTCTGCCACGCGCTGCTTGAACGAAGAGAGTGTTGCGGTGCCGAAGGCACGCTGCTCTTCGCCAAGTGAAGGATCGAAGCGCGCGATGAATGCCTCGACCAGCGTGCGCACCAGTGCGGGCTGGGTCTTCAGGCGCTCGGCCATGTAGCGCAAGCTGAAACGGCAGCCGGCCTGGCGCCAGTAACTGGCGTAGGCGCGCACCAGTTGCACTTCCTTCATGCGCAGGCCGGCTTCCACCACCAGCGCATTCATGCGGCCGTCTTCGGCTTCGTTGTTGAACAGCGATTCGAACAACTCCTGCGCAGCCTGTGCGACCTGCGGTTGCGCAAGCTTCACAGCGCTTTCATTGTCCACCGACAGGCAGGAGACGAAGAAACGCGAGCCGTCCAGCGCGGGAATCGCATGGGTGCGCTCGCGCAGGATGCCGACGCCGGCATTCTGCAGCGCAGGCAAGATCGAGGACAACGACGGCACGCTGTCGACGGAGTGCAAACGGATGGTGACTGCGTCGCCAGCAGCAATTTCGATGCGCACCTTGACACGCGCCGGCTGCGGATTGGTCAGCAGCGTAACGAAGTCGCGATACGCCACCTGCGGCGAGACGGCGTTGATGTAATCGGTCGTCACATTGGCGCGCAGCTTGCGCAGCGATTGCCGCAATTCCGCATCGTCGGTGCCATCGACCAGGTTGTCATACACGTTATGCCAGCCTTCCAGCACGCCGAGCAGCGACTGCTGGATTTCGGCGTCGAGGTCGAGCGCCATGTTGGCGCCGCTGGCGATCAGGTAGACGCGCCCCAGCGGGCCATCGGACAAGAGCGTCTGCACGCGCACATCGCGCGCGCCGGACACCTCGCGCAGCGTCTTCGCGAGCTTGTCGGTGGAGTGCGTGCCAAAGCGCTCGCGCGGCACGTAGACCAAGACGTTCAGATGGCGACCGTAGACGTCGCGGCGCGCAAAGACTTTCGCGCGCGGCTGCTTGTAGAGCGCGACGACCGAACCGCAGACGTTCGCCAGCCATGCAGGTTCGGCTTCAAGCACTTCGGTGCGCGGCAGCGACTCGAGGATTTCAAGGAACTTCTCGGCGCGGAAACCCTCCGAGCGCACGCCGGCAATGGCCAGCGTCTGCTTGACCTTGCCGCGCGCGAACGGCATCTGTTGCAAAGTGGTGGAAGTGGCGGCGCGGGAGAACAGGCCGACGAAGCAGTATTCGCCGCGGATGCTGCCTTGCGCATCGATGTCGCGCACGCCGATGAAGTCAAGCTGCTGGTCGCGATGCAGTGTCGACAGGGTATCCGCCTTCACCACCGAAAGCGTTTCCTTGCGGGCGGCGAGCGTGTCGAAATCGCCGGGGATGCCGGCGAGGCAATTGCCGTAGACCGGATGGGAGCGATCGACCAGCACGCCAAGCGCCGAGCCCGGTTCGCGCACGAGTTCGCGCTGACCGGCCTGCACTTCATAACGCGCAAATCCAAAGAGTTCGAAACCGCCGTTGCGAGCCCAGTCGAGGAAAGCCGCAACTTCCTGGCCGTTCGCGTCATGCGCACCGGCGGCTGCGGCGACCTCGGTCATCTTCTGCTTCAACGCCTCGGCATCGCGATGCACGATGGCGGCATCGGCGGCGGCCATGCGAATGTTCGCCTTCAATGCCGTTCGCTCGGCCTCGGGCAACAGCTCGGTCAGCAGGATCAGCACATAGGATTCGCGGCGCGTTCCGCCGTTGGCGAATTTTTCCGCCCGAACAATCCCGCCTTCGGCATCGCGCTCGACGGACAGCACGGCATTCAGCACGGCGCGCGACGGCACGCGCATGCGGCGCAGCGCCATCACCATGGAATCGACGAGGAAAGGCATGTCGGGGTTGAGGATAAGCAAGGCGGTCGCCTTGCCGCCGTGGCCGTCGGAAGCCGCCACGGCTTCGATGCGGCAACCCTCTTCCGGTGTCCACTTCGTCAGCCGCGAAAATCCTTCCCACAAGGGCGATGCAATGTTGTCGGCGGTGAGGCCGGAAAGGTCTTCTTCTTCCAGCGATTCCAGCCAGGTCCGGATCAGGCCTTCGACGCGGGCGCGATCGGCGCCGGCCGGTGCGTTCTTCAGCACCTGGTCGAGTGCCTGCGCGCGTAGTTCCTGGGATTGTTGGGTCATATCGGTCTCCATTTCTTATGGCACTAGTGTGCGCCGCGATATCCCGCATGTCTTGCGGCGACGCGACATCAAGTTACATCGGCACGGCACACGTCCTGCCCGTCGCGATTGCTGTAGTCGAATCGCTGCCGGCAGAGGCGGATAGCGACTGCCTTCCGCGTCCGGGCGCGACGCGGCACCCACATCTTAGGCCGCCCTCGACCGATTTAAATTTTCCGTTTTGGCGAACATCTGAAGCTTATTTGCGGGACTTCTTGCCGCAGATCAAATCGCCGGGCAAGGGGCTATCGTTGAAAATCGTACAAGCCGGGCAGGCCCAATATCGCGGTCAATTCATCCAGCGCGGTGCGGACTTCAATGGCGAGTTGCGGATCGACCAGATCGGAGGGCGACAGCCGATCGCGATAATGCGTTTCGACCCACGCGGCAAGGCGGGCGTGCAGCGCGTCGGTCATGATCACGCCCTGGTGCATTGCCCTCGCCTCCGCGTCGCTCAAGACCACGCGCAATCGCAGGCAAGCCGGGCCGCCGCCGTTGCGCATGCTCTGGCGCAGGTCGAACGTGAGCAATTCATCGATGAGGCCGCCGCTGGCGACCATGTGTTTCAGGTAGCGTGCGACTGCTTCGTTTTCCTGGCACTCCTGCGGCACCACCAGCGCCATCCTGCCGTCGGGCTTTGAAAGGAGCTGGCTGTTGAAGAGATAGCTCGATACCGCGTCGGCCACGGACATGTCCGCCCCATCGACGCGCACCGTACGCAACTCGGCATGCACCGATGACAGTGCCCGCCGCAGCATGTCGAGGCTGCGTGATTCATCGGCGAAAGCCCGCTCGTGGTAGAACAGGACGTTGCCGTTGCCGACTGCAATCACGTCGTTGTGGAACACGCCCTGGTCGATCGTGTCCGGGTCTTGCTGGACGAAGACGGTGCGGGTGGCGTCCAGACCGTGCAGCCGTGCAACTGCCTGGCTGGCTTCCAGCGTCTGGCGCGCGGGAAAGCGTTTCGGCGCAGGAGCCGCCGGATCGAACTCCGCGCGGCCATACACGAACAGTTCGACGCCGGCCTCGCCGTGCGCGGCACACAGGCGGGTATGGTTGGCTGCGCCCTCGTCGCCGAATGCCGGGGTCGGGGGCAGCGCGTCGTGTACCGCGAAATGCAGTTCGTCGGCAAAGATGGCGCGCAGCGCGCGTGCCGTCTGGGCGTGCTCGAAGGAGCGATGCAGCTTGTTGTTCAGGTTGGCGGCGGTGAAATGCACGCGGCCATCGGCGGTATCGGCCGAAGGGCTGACCGTGGCGGCGTTGGCCGTCCACATGGGCGATGCAGACCATGCGCAGGCGAGGATGACCGGTGCCTCCTTGCCGGCGCGCATCAGGACATCGGCATCGCTTCCGGTAAAACCGAGACTGCGCAGGAGCGCGAAGTTGGGCCTTGCCTGCGGCGGCAGCAAGGCTTGCGCGAATCCGCGCGATGCCAGCGCGCGCATTTTCGCCAGGCCCTGCAGCGCGGCCTCCTTCGGATTGGAAACGCTCTTCACGTTGTTGAAGGACGCAACGTTGCCGAACGAAAGTCCGGCGTAATTGTGCGACGGGCCGACAAGGCCGTCGAAATTGAATTCACGCGCAGCAGTCTTGATCGTCACGTTGGTCATCCTGTTCGCCGTCCTTTTTGCATTCTCAGAAGCGCAACCCCGGCGACAACTGCATCGGCATTTCCAGCACGCTGTTCTCGATGGACGCCACCGGATAGGCGCAATAGTCCGCCGCGTAGTAGGCGCTTGGACGATGATTGCCCGACTTTCCGACGCCGCCGAAGGGCGCGGTGCTGGCGGCCCCGGTGGTCGGCCGATTCCAGTTGACGATGCCGGCGCGGGCGAAGGCGAGGAAGCGCTTCCAGAGTGCTTCGTCATCGCTCAGCAGGCCGGCAGCGAGTCCGTATTCGGTCGCGTTTGCGGTGCGGATGGCTGCATCGAAATCGGCAACGCGCACGACCTGCAGCAGCGGGCCGAACCATTCTTCGTCGGGAACTTCCCTGGCATGCGTTACATCGACGATGCCAGGCGAGAGGAAGCCGGTGTTCTCTTCGAGACTGCGCATCGCAAGCAGCGCATTGCCGCCGCGTGCAATCAGATCCGCCTGCGCCTGCAGCAGCCTGCCTGCGACGGCGGCGGACACTACCGGCCCCATGAAGGGCGCGGGTGTCTGGTCGTAGCGGCCGACGAGAATCCTGGCAGCGACTTTAACCAAACGATCGACCAGTTGCTGCCCGCGTGGCGAGTCCTCGACGATCAGGCGGCGCGCGCAGGTGCAGCGCTGGCCGGCACTGACGAAGGCGGAGAAGATGATGTGGTGCACGGCAGCGTCGACGTTGCCGACATCCCATGCCACCAGTGCATTGTTGCCGCCCATTTCCAGCGCCAGCATCTTGCCCGGCTGGCCGGCGAACTGCCGGTGCAGCACGGCGCCGGTCTGGTAGCTGCCGGTGAAGAGAATGCCGTCGAGTTCGGCGTGCTGCGCCAGCGCCGCGCCGGTATCGCGGCCGCCGTTGACGAGGTTGATCACGCCGGCCGGCACGCCCGCCTTCTCCCACAACTCGACCGTCTTGATCGCCGTCTGCGGCGCATATTCGCTCGGCTTGAACACGATGGCGTTGCCCGCGATGAGGGCCGGTACGATATGCCCGTTCGGCAGGTGGCCGGGAAAGTTGTAGGGACCGAACACGCCGAACACGCCATGCGGACGATGGCGCAGCACCGCATTGCCATCCGCGATCCTGCTCTGCGACTCACCGGTGCGCGCGTGCCATGACTGCACCGAGATGTCGATCTTGTTGGCCATCGTCGTCACTTCGGTACGCGCTTCCCATAGCGGCTTGCCGACTTCGATGGCGATCAGGTGCGCGAGGTCTTCGGCGTGCTCCTTGAGCAGGTCGCGAAAGCGATGGCATGCGGCGATGCGCTCTTCCAGCGGCGCCAGCGCCCAGTCGCCGAATGCCGCGCGTGCCGCCTTGCAGGCGAGCTCGACTTCCGCTGCGGTGGCGGCGGCGCCGGTCCAGACGGTGTTGCCGTTCGACGGATCGACGGCCGAAAACGGCTGGCCTTCGCCCGCAATCCATGTTCCGTTGATGTAGTGGCTATGCATGTCTTTTCTTCGCATTCAGCAGCAGCATGCGGGCCGGGTCGCCGGGCCGGCATGCCAGGAGGAGTTGCTGCGCGTCGCCGAGCGCCAGACGTCCGCGTTCGGCATGGACGGGCGCGGCAATGACCCGGAAATCGCGCAGCAGGGTATTCGAGACGAGCATGGGCGCGTCGGCAGCGCTTTCGTTTTCCGCCGCGTGCACGGTCGCCACGCGGCTGTCGCGCACGGCACGCAGCTCGGAGATGCGCGCTTGCAGCACCGGGCCGGCATCGAAGATATCGACGTAGCCTTCGCAGTGCATGCCCTCCTGCTCCAGCAGGCGGCGCGCCGGCGCGGTATCGACATGCACCACGCCGATCACTTCCTGCGCTTCCTGCGGCAGGTAGGCAACGTACAGCGGATGGCGCGGCATCAGCTCCGCGATGAAGGATTTCTTGCCGAGCGAGGTGAGGTCGTCGGCGCGATCGAAATCCATCTTGAAGAAATGGCGGCCGAGGCTGTTCCAGAACGGCGAGGTGCCGTCGGGCCGCTGGTAGCCGCGCATCTCGGCGATCAGCTTGTGCGGGAAAAGATGCGGAAACTGCGCGACGAACATGAAGCGGCTCTTGGAGAGCAGTTTGCCGTTGTTGCCGATGCGATAGTCCGGATGCAGGAACAGCGAGCAAAGCTCTGCGCAGCCGGTCAGGTCGTTGGAGAGGTACAGCGTCTCCATGCGGGAGAACACCTTCAGCTCGTTGCTGGAATGGACCAAGGTGCCGATCCGGTAGTTGTAGAACGGCTCGTCCAGTCCCACTGCCGCCTTGATCGCGCAAACGCCAACCACGCGCTTTGCCGCGACGTCTTCCATCACGAAGACATAGTCGCGCTGCTGCGGAGCGATCTGTTCCGCGAACGAGGCGCAAGCGATGTCGACGCGTTGCGCAAGCGCCTTGCGGTCGGGCTTGAGCGTCGTCATGCCGGAGCCGGCATGCGTCGCCAGTTCGAGCAGGCCGTCGAGGTCGCTTTCCCTGATGGTGCGTACTACCAGCATCGTCGGCCTCACAATCTCACGCAGAGCACGGCATCGCCGTCGGTCACGCCGAGGCGGCGCTTGACCTCGGCGGGCAACGCCACGCTGTCGGACAATTCGGGATTCGCGCAGGTCGCGACGACGGCGCGGAACCGGTCCTGGTGGTCGACCGCAACCAGAAAGCGTTCGCCGGCGCCCACACTTGTGCCGGACACGCGCCGGCGCATCGAGCCGCTGAAGGAGCGCAGCGCATTCTTGTGCGCGCGCAGGATGGGTCCGCCGTCGAAGATGTCGACATATTCATCCGGCTCGAAGCCCTCTTGCGACAGGATGGAGAACGGCAGTTCGCCCTCCTCGTGCACCTGCCCCAACGCGGCCTGCGCCTCGCCCGGCAGCAGCGGCACATACACCGGGTAATGCGGCATCAGCTCGACGATGAGCGTGCGATTGCGCGCGCCCTCGATCATGCGCTCCGCCGCCAGGAAATCCATCTGGAAGAACTTGCGGCCGAGCGCTTCCCAGAACGGCGAGCGTCCAGCTGCATCCGTCATGCCGGCCATCGAGGCGAAGAACTTGTCGGCGAAGCGATGCGGCGCCACGGCGGCAAACATCAGGCGCGCGCGCGACAGCAAGGCAGCCTCGTCGCCAGCCCGCGCGCGGTGGCGCAGGAAGTAGCTGGAGAGCTGTGAATGGCCGGTAAGGTCCGAGCATAGCGTCAGCGCATGCACGTTGTGGCTGATGTTCAGGTCGCGTGACACCTGGTGGATGACGTCGTTGCGAAACGCAAAGAAAGTGCCGCTGGAGCCTGCGGTGGCGGCAATAGCCGCAGTGCCGGCGATGCCGTCGTCCGACTCCAGCACGAAGAAATAGGATTCCTCCGTGGGCAAGTCCGGATGCGCGGCAAACGATGCGAGCGAACGTTCCACCGCGCGCTCTATCGTCTTGCGGCTGCGCGGCAGCGTATGCACGCCGGGCGTGGCCACTTCCGCCAGTGTTTCAAGCGCCGGGATATCCGATGGTGCGACGGGCCGGACCGTGAACATGCTGTGCTCCAGACGCCTTATTTCGCCGGACTGGCCGGCGCCATCAATTCATCCAGCGCACGACGCAGGCGCGCGACGCCTTCGTCGATCTGCGCATCCGACACCACCAGCGCGGGCAGCAGGCGAACCACGTCGGGGCCGGCGATCAGCAACATCAGGCCATTCGCTTCGGCTGCCTTGGTGATGTCCTTGGCGCGGCCGCGCCACGCATCGGTGAGCACCATGCCGAGCATCAGGCCGCGGCCGCGCACTTGCGCGAACACCTGCGGGTAATCGCGCATGACGCCCTCCAGCTTGTGCACCAGCGTTTGCGATGCTTCCGTCACGCGCGCCAGGAAAGCCGGCGTGTTGATGGTCTGCACGACCTTCAATGCCACGGCCGTGGCGAGCGGATTGCCGCCGTAGGTGGTGCCGTGGGCGCCGACGCTGAAGGCGGAAGCGATGGCTTGCGTTGTGAGCATCGCGCCGATCGGGTAGCCGTTGCCGAGCGCCTTGGCGGAGGTGAGGATGTCGGGTGTCACGTCGTAATGCATGTAGGCGAACAGTTTGCCGGTACGGCCCATGCCGCATTGCACTTCATCGAAAATCAGCAGCGCGCCGGTCTGGTCGCAGAACTCGCGCAAGGCCTTCAGGTATTCCGGCGAGGCCGGCATCACACCGCCCTCGCCTTGCACCGGTTCGACCACCACCGCACAGACATCATCGGTAATGGCGGCACGCGCGGCTTCGATATCGTTGAACGGGATGTGGTTGATGTCCGGCGGCAGCGGTTCGAAGCCTTCGGTGTATTTTGATTGACCGCCGACCGACACGGTAAACAGCGTACGGCCGTGGAAGGAATTGAAGCAGGAAACGATGCGCGACTTGTGCGCGCCGAACTTGCCATGCGCATATTTGCGCGCCAGCTTGAAGGCGGCTTCGTTGGCTTCCGCACCGGAGTTGGCGAAGAAGGCGCGCTCGGCGAAGGTGGCGGAGGTCAGCGCGCGCGCCAGTTGCAGCACCGGTTCGTTGGTATACACGTTGCCGACGTGCCAGAGCGTGGCGGCTTGCGCCTGCAACGCATCGACGACGGCAGGATGGCAATGCCCGAGGCTGGTGACGCCGATGCCGGCGGTGAAATCGAGGTATTGCCTGCCTTCCTGGTCCCATACCTCCAGGCCGGACGCGCGCACCGGCACCATCGCGCTCGGCGCGTAGGTGGGCACCATTACTTCATCGAAAGTCTTGCGGGAAACGGGTTCCGTTGGGGAAATTGCATGATCGTCGGTTTGCTGAACTGCCTTCATTCCTTGCTCCATTCAGGGAATCCAAGAGGGATGCAGGAATTATAGGAAGCACGGCGGCAAAACTCTTTTGAAACTGCGACACGAAGTTTCAGAAAATCGCGGGAGCGGAAATCACACGCTGTCAGTTGTTGGGCAACAGCTTGCGCTGGCGCTCCTCGCGCGGCGTGATGCCGAACAGCGCGCCATATGCAGTGGAGAAATGCGCGCCGGACGAGAAGCCGCACATCAGCCCGACTTGCACGATGGAATGGCAGGAATCGAGCAACAGGCGGCGCGCGCGCTGCAACCGCAGTTCAAGGTAATAGCGCGACGGCACGCTGCCGAGGTATTGCTTGAACAACCGCTCCAGCTGCCGGCGCGAGATGCCGACGAGCGCGGCGATTTCGTCGGTGGACAGCGGCTCTTCCAGATTGGCTTCCATCAAGCTGACCGCTTCCGACAGCTTGGGCTGCAATGCACCGAACCGCGCCTGCAGCGCGACCCGCTGCCGCTCGCCTGCGCCGCGCACGCGGTCGATGCAGAGCGCTTCCTTGATCTGCGCTTGCACTTCTGCACCATAGATGTCCGCCAGCAAGGTGAGGCAGAAGTCGATGCTTGCCATGCCGCCGCAACAGGTCATGCGGTTGCCGTCGAACTCGAAGAGATTGGGCGTGAGGATGGCGCGTTCGGCGACTTCATTCGTCTCCGGATACAGTGCCCATGGCAAGGCAGTGCGCAAGCCTTCCATGACGCCTGCGCGGGCCAGCCACAATACGGCAGCCCCGACCGCACCCCAGGCTTGTGCTTGCCGGCAGCGCTCGATCAACAGGCGGCATTGGTCTGCCGGCAGCGGCATGTCATCTTCGCCGGCAATAACGAGGGCGATGTGATGATGGTCCTGACCCTTGCCTGGCAGGGCGTCGAGCCGCACCAGATCGACCTGTAACCTGCCCGCCCCCAGCAGCCGTGAGGCAAGTTGCAACGGCTGCAACACGCCTGCGAGCGAGATCGATATGCCCGCACCGGCATCCACCAGCAGGATGCGCAGGGGCGCTTCCTGGCTAAGGCTGGACAGGCTGGCGAATGGCATGGACAAAGCGGTTCAGGGTGGAGTCCGGCAAATATGCTTCATTGTCTTGCAACATTACACCCAGAACCGCACGCCTGCCGCAAATGCGAAAGCAATCGTGACATTTCATCCGGCAGGCAACGCGGCCTTCAGCTGACGGCAGGCTCGGGATAACGCGGCGTCCACTGGCTGACGATCATCCCGGCGACCAGCAGCACGCCGCCGAACACAGCGCGCATGCTCATGGTTTCAGCCAGCCAGAAGTAGGCCGCTACGGCGGCGCAGGCGTGAGAGCCTCGATCAGATATCGAAGCTGATGCCCTGCGCCAGCGGCAATGCGCGGCTGTAGTTGACGGTGTTGGTCGCGCGGCGCATGTAGCCTTTCCAGGCATCGGAACCGGACTCGCGCCCGCCGCCCGTTTCCTTCTCGCCGCCGAAGGCGCCGCCGATCTCTGCACCGCTGGGGCCAATGTTGACATTGGCAATGCCGCAGTCGCTGCCGGTGGCTGACATGAAGCGTTCCGCTTCGCGCACGTCGTTGGTAAAGATGCTCGACGACAGGCCTTGCGGAACCGCGTTGTTCCACGCAATGGCATCGTCGAGCTCGCGATAGCGCACGATGTAGAGGATAGGCGCGAAGGTTTCGTGATGCATCACATCTGTCTGCGCCGGCATTTCGACAAGCGTGGGGTGAACATAGAACCCGTTGCCGCCGCCCGCCACGCTGGCACGTTCACCGCCCGTGATGCTGCCGCCTTCCTTGCGCGCCATGGCCAAGGCATGCTGCATGGCGCCGAAGGCTTCGCCGTCGATCAATGGCCCGACGAGCGTACCCTTCTCCAGCGGATTGCCGACCGGCAGCGATGCATACACTTTCTTCAGGCGCGGCACCAGCTGGCCATAAATGCTGTCGTGCACGAACAATCGGCGCAGCGTGGTGCAGCGCTGGCCCGCGGTACCGACAGCGGAAAACACGATGGCGCGCGTGGCAAGTTCGAGGTCCGCGCTCGGCGCCACGATCATGGCGTTGTTACCGCCGAGTTCGAGGATGGTGCGCGCCAGGCGCTGCGCGCAACGCCCTGCCACGGCGCGTCCCATGCGTGTGCTGCCGGTGGCGCTGATCAACGGTACGCGCGCATCATCCACCAGCGCACCGCCCGCGAGGCGCCCACCGATCACAAGTTCGGCCAGGCCGGCTGGCGCGTCGGCGCCGAAGCGTGCCATGGCCTTTGCAAAAAGCGCATGCACGGCGATGGCAGTCAGCGGCGTCTTTTCCGACGGCTTCCACACCACGCTGTTGCCGCACACGAACGCCAGCGCAGCATTCCACGACCACACCGCAACCGGAAAATTGAACGCCGAGATTACGCCGACCACGCCCAGCGGATGCCAGGTTTCCATCATGCGATGGCCGGAGCGTTCCGACGCGATGGTAAGTCCGTAGAGCTGGCGCGAGAGGCCGACGGCAAAGTCGCAGATGTCGATCATCTCCTGCACTTCACCCAAGCCTTCCTGCAGTATCTTGCCGGCTTCCATCGTCACCAGCCGGCCGAGCGCTTCCTTGTTGGCACGCAGCTCTTCGCCGAACAGGCGCACGAGTTCGCCGCGCCGCGGCGCGGGCACGCTTCGCCATTGCATGAAGGCTTCCTGCGCATGCGCGATCTTCTGCTTCACTTGTTCCGCCGAATCGCTGCGCAATTGCGCGAGAACATCGCCGTTGATCGGCGTGACGCTCGCGAGCTCATCTCCCCGGTATGGCGCAAGGTCGGCGCCGAGCGATGCAAGCAGGTCGTTCACGGATTCCATGTGGGTTCCTTTCTCAGGCTGCGTAGAAACGTCCGAAGCGGTTGGCAAGGAAATCGCCCAGCTTCGTCTCTTCCTGCCGGACCAGTCCCTTCCTCGGCAGCTTGCCCTGCACGACGAGATCGACCATGGTGCAGATGCCGGCGGCGGTCGTCACCTGGATGGCAGAGAGCAGTTCGCCATTGACGACCTGGCTGTAGATCTTCCTCGCGTACGTCTCCTGCTCCAGGCGGCCTTCGCGCGTGCCGCACACGCTGGCGAACACCAGCACCACATCCTGCCTCGTAATCGGAATCGATGCCTCCAGCACTTCCTTCAGGATGTGGCGACGGTCCAGCATGCCGAGCTGCAGGTCGCGCACGAGCATCTTGATGATATCGCGGTGGCCGGGGTAGCGCACCGTCTTGTAGCTGAGGTTTTGCACCTTGCCGTCCAGCGTCTCGCACAGCGTGCCGAGGCCGCCGGAGGTGTTGAAGGCTTCATAGTCGATGCCGTCCAGCGAAAAATGTTCCACCTCTTCCAGCGGCGAGACCTCTCGCAAGTGGCCGTCGACGATCGCCTCGCAAGGATTGCAGTATTCGTTGATCAGGCCGTCGGTACTCCAGGTCAGGTTGTACTTCAAGGCGTTGTTCGGATAAATCGGCAATGCACCGACACGCATGTTCACATCGCGCAGCGTGTCGAAGCGGCTGGCGACATCGTTGGCGACGATGGAGATGAAACCCGGCGCCAGTCCGCATTGCGGCACGAACGCCGTATCGGCATCTTCTGCCAGTTGCTTCACCGCGCGCGTACTCTCCACATCCTCGGTAAGGTCGAAGTAGTGCGAGCCGGCCTTCTTTGCTGCGGCGGCAATCACCGGCGTGAGGAAATACGGGCAGGCGGACAGCGTGACGTCGTGACCGTCGATCAGCTTGACCAGCGCATGCGCGTCGGCGATGTCGGATTCCACCGCCGTCACATCCGGATAATCCGCGCGCCGGACCTGCGCAAGACGCAGCGCATCGCGGTCGGCCACGGTGATCTTGAAATCGCCCGCATGGGACAGCAGGTTGAGAATGGCATCGCCGATCTTGCCGGCGCCGAGGAGGATGAGCCTGGTTTTCATGAGACACGCTCTTGTGGTTGACCGTATGCCATTCAGTGTAGGTGCGGGCGTTGTCGGAAAACAGCTGGCAAAGCGTTGTCGGATTGCATCGTTTCAATACAAAATGACGAAAGAGTGCAACAATCTGACGGACAGCGTGACCGGCAGCGCCCCATGAAACCGACACTCGACGACACCGACAACCAGATCCTCGCTTTGCTGATGGACGACGCACGCACGCCGACCTCGACCATCGCGAAGCGCCTCGGCATTGCCCGCACCACCGCGATCGCACGCATCGGCAATTTGGAAAAGCGCGGCGTCATCGCCGGCTATGGCGTGAAACTGAACCAGGAGTTGTACCAGCCGGCGGTGCGTGCCTACGTCGGCATCTCGGTCGACCCGCGCAAGGCGGCTGCACTGGTCAAGATGCTGCAGAAAATGCCGGAAGTCGAAACGCTGTGCGCGGTCAGCGGCGCGGTGGATTACATGCTGACGCTGCGCTGCCCCTCCACCGGCGAACTCGACCGCCTGCTGGACCAGATCGGTGCCGCCGACGGTGTCCGGCAGACCTCGACCTCCATCATTTTGACGAAGCGGATCGACCGCAGTCCCATCTGATTCCCGCGAGCGCAACGCACTCAAGGCAAGACATCGAAGGAGCAAAGCATGCACAACATCGCCGAATCGAAGAAGAACCACCTCTGGCGCAAAGTGGTGTGGCATACCGACCCGGAAGAACATCCGCTCGGGCCGTATCACTCCGTCGAAATCTACTGCTGCGAGGAAGCCAACGGCTACTCCGTGTGGTATGTGCGCAAGCTGCCGAAGGACGATACGCGTGGCGCGCCGGGCGTGGAGAGCGGGGATTACCTGCTCAATTTCTACGGCAAGAACGGCCGCGACGACGCAATCGAACGCGCGGTGCTGGTGGCCAACAGCGATCCGTCGACGGACAAGGTCATCGCCGCACTCGATACGCTGGCGCGCTCGGCGCAGAAGGCTTGATAGAGGGCTTGGCTTGATTAATGACCCGCCAGGCAGATATTGGCGTTCACCACAGCGGCGGCTCATCCATCAGCGCGATCTGTTCGCGCAATTCGAGGATACGGTCCTGCCAGTAGCGCTGCGTATTGAACCAGGGGAATGCCACCGGGAAGGCAGGATCGTCCCATCGACGGGCAAGCCAGGCAGAGTAATGGATCAGGCGCAGCGTGCGCAGCGCCTCGACGAGATGCAGCTCGCGCTCGTTGAAATCGCAGAAGTCCTCATACCCGGCGAGGACGTCCGACATCTGGCGCACCATGTCGCGCCGCTCGCCCGACAGCAGCATCCATAAATCCTGGATTGCCGGACCCATGCGGCTGTCGTCGAAATCGACAAAGTGCGGGCCGGCATCGGTCCAGAGGATGTTGCCGGCGTGGCAATCGCCGTGGAGGCGGATGTGGGAGACGTCGCCGGCGCGGTCGTAGCAGCGGCGCACGGCGTCGAGGGCGTGTGCGGTAACGCCGGTATAGGCTTCCGTCAGGTCAGGCGGGAGGAAGCCATTCGACAGCAGGTACTCGCGGGGCTCCTCACCGAAGCTTTGGACATCGATCGAGGGGCGCTCGACAAAGCGTGACATTGCCCCGACTGCATGAATGCGGCCGATGAAGCGGCCGATCCATTCCAGCGTAGCGCTGTCGTCCAGTTCGGGTGCGCGGCCTCCTCTGCGCGGAAAGACCGCGAAGCGAAACTCCTTGTACCGATGCAAGCTTCCCCTCCCCGCAATCGAAACCGCCGGGACCACTGGTATCTCCCGCTCAGCCAATTCATTTACAAAAGCATGCTCCTCCAGAATGGCGTCGTCAGTCCATCGATGCGGACGGTAAAACTTCACGACGATCGGCGCACCCTCTTCCATGCCGACTTGATACACGCGGTTTTCGTAGCTGTTCAGCGCCAGCAATCGACCGTCACTGTGCAGGCCTATGTCGTCGAGTGCGTCAAGAACGGTTTCGGGTGTGAGATCGGAAAAGAGGTGATTAACCATTGTATTGTCAATGCAGCAACTGGGATTGAAATTGTCCCGCCGATAAAGATGAACATTTTGCGGCGCAACACGGCGCCCGCCATTTACACCGTGAATCAAACCGTTCGTCGGCGTGCGCTTACCTTAGCGCAACCTATTGATCTAAAGTAACTTCAAGCTGCAATCGGCTGCCGGCCGCCGGGCACTGGCGGGAACGGCAAAGCACTCATTCGAAAGGACAGGGGGAATGAAACATACCAGAGCGTGGCATAAACGACCATCAGGATTTACCTTGATCGAATTGATGGTGACAGTGGCAATTGTTGCCATTCTGGCGGCAATCGCGGTGCCCAGCTATCAAGAGTATGTCACGCGAGGAAAAATTCCGGATGCGACCTCGACCCTGGCATCCAAGCGTGTGCAGATGGAACAGTATTTCCAGGATAACCATACTTACGCCGATGCGCCTGCCTGCACTTCCGACTCTTCCACAAGCAGGTATTTCACGTTTGACTGCTCGGTCGCCGGCACCGCTACCGCATACACGTTGCGCGCAACCGGCTCAGGCACGATGGCCGGATTCGTTTACACCATTGATCAGGACAACAACAAGGTAACGACGAGCGTACCGTCGGGCTGGACGTCCAACAACTCCTGCTGGGTCACCAAAAAGGACGGATCGTGCTGATGTCCAGGCAAGCGCAAGGTGGCGTCACGCTGATCGAACTGATGGTAGGCGTGTCGATACTCGGCATTGCGCTTGCACTTGGCATTCCGAACTTCAGCAGTTTCCTTGCCAACAGCAAGGTTCGCAATGCAGCCGAATCGATCCAGAACGGACTTAACCTTGCGCGTGCTGAAGCCGTCAATCGCAATACCCAGGTTCAGATGGCATTGGTTGGCACCGATTCATCCTGGCAGGTTGGCTGCGTCACTTCATCCACCGACTGCCCGGATTCCATCCAGAGTCGTACCGCATCCGAAGGATCGACCGGCGTTTCCGTGACGGCAACCGATTCCACCATTGCATTCGACGGTTATGGCAGGGTAGCGACCACGTTTGCGTCCGGGAGCAGCGGAACGTTTGACCTCTCCCTGCCTGCCTCCGGAACCTGCGTCACTTCCAGTGGCAAGGTACGTTGCCTGCGCGTCGTCGTTACTTCGGGCGGACAAGTCCGCATGTGCGATCCGGCGCTCACCGCGTCGAATCCCTCCGATCCTCAAGCTTGCTGACATTGACATGCGACTGCATTTTCATCCTCCGCATAAACAATCCGGTGTCGCCCTGCTGGAAGGTTTGATAGCGATCCTGATTTTTTCGCTCGGCATCCTGTCGCTCGTCGGCATGCAGGCTGTCGCGGTGAAGCAATCGACCGACGCACGATACCGCACCGAGGCAGCATTGCTGGCGGAACGGCTGATCGGCGCCATGTGGGTCGACAACCATTCGACGCTGGCCACCAACTATGCAACCGGTGGCAGCGCTTATAACAACTGGCTGGCCGATGTATCCGACGCACTCCCGAAAGTGGCGGACAACCCGCCGGTAGTGGACGTGTCCGCAGGTGGCGACGTCACTATCACCATCTACTGGCAGCAGCCCGGCGACCAGACTTCGGCGGCGATGCACAAATACATTATCAATGCTCACATCGAGTGAGGAATTCATGACGCGCAGGACTAGACCGCATCATTCTCGGTACTCGGGTTTCGGCTTGGTCGAAATCATGGTGGCCCTTGTGATCGGCATGCTGGCAGCGATTGTCATGATGCAGGTCTTCGCTTTATCGGAAGAGCGCAAGCGCACGACCACCAATGGCGCGGACATTCAGAGCAACGGCACGATCACCATCTTCCAGCTGCAACGAGACATCAGCCAGGCAGGCTACGGCATCACCATGTACAACCTGCTCAACTGCCCGCTGACATGGTCAGTCAATTCCGGCAGCAGCATTGCGTCGCCGATCCCAATTGCGCCAGTTACCATCATCCCTTACGGTGCCGGTTCCACACTTGTCCCGGATGGCGACCCCAACACCGACTCCATCCTGATCCTGACCGGCAATACGAATGGCGAGCCGCAAGGCAACAAGATCATCAGCCAGTCCGGTGTCATCGACAAAGTCCAGATGCCGACCGCCTTCGCCAAGGGCGACAGGGTGATCACCGCGCCCGACACATGCTCGGCCAACCTGCTCGTTGATACGATCAAAGACGATCCGACCGCGACCTCCGTTACGATGACAACCGGGGGAACAACCGGCACGACGCTCTACAATCTTGGCGGCGCGACTACGGCCACCGCGCCAAGATTCCTCGTGTATTCGGTACGCGGTGGAAACCTCACGGTTTGCGATTATCTGGCGAACGACTGCAGCCTCACTTCGGCAGCCAACGATTCCTCGGTATGGGTTCCAATAGCAAACAACATCGTCAGCCTGCGCGCCCAGTATGGACGGGATACTGCCTCGCTGGCGCGCACCCAGGCACAAATAGATGCCGCCACGCCTAGACCGACGTATATCGTCGATACCTATGACCAGACGATTCCCAACACCGCATGCAAATGGGCGCGCGCACCTGCTGTACGCATCGCGCTGGTAGCGCGCAACAGCCAGCTCAACAAGACTGCCGTCACAACAAGCGCCCCGTCATGGGCGGGCAGTGCGACGACGCCGATCGACGTCAGCAGCAATTCCGACGGATCGGCCAATCCGAATTGGGGCAATTATCGTTACAAGGTATTCCAGGAGGTCATCCCTATCAGGAATCTTGTTTGGATGGGAGCACAGGCAGGATGCTGACACTACCCGTTTCTGTCGCTGGAAGCAGAGGCCGTCCTGGCAAGCAGGACGGCGTCGTACTGGTGATCGCACTGATCGTGCTGGTTGCAATGACCCTGGCTGCCGTGGCCCTGGTGCGCTCGGTGGATACCAACACCCTCATTGCCGGCAATCTCTCGTTTCAGCAAACCGCCCTGCACTCGGCGGATGCAGGTATCGAGAAAGCAATCTCCTGGCTGGAAGCCAGCAAAGCCGGCACGACACTGGAAAACGACGACGCCACCAACGGATATTCCGCCGTCGGGAGCAAGGACGCCCAGAACCCTGCGTCGAATGAGAGCTGGGACGCTTTCTGGACACGCTCCCTTGACGCGCGATCTGTTTGTGTCCTGGGTGCGCGAGGGTCGAACGGCATGAAAGATTGCGATGCCGACAGCAATACCGGGAACAAGGTCGCCTATGTCATCGATCGCATGTGCAAGGACTATGGCAGCGCGACCGGTGGCGGCAGTTGCACCGCCTCTCCCGTAGCCACCGCGGTAACCGGTAACGCCGAAGAAGCCAACGAAGTCCAGCTCAACGCGCCATCGGTGGTGTACTACCGGATTACCGTGCGGGTCGCCGGCCCACGGAACACGGTCAGCTACGTGCAGTCCATGGTATCGCTGTGACGGTGATACCGGATATTCGTCGGCTCGTTTGATGAGTCCACCGCAGAAGTACAAGTTCAGGAGATCGCCATGAAGACCCGTCAACCCATCATGAAAATCGGCAGCCTGCTGATCGCTCTGGCTTTCAGCGGCAAGGCACTGGCGACCGACATCTCCACAGAACCGCTCAATACCTACTCCGCCCCCTCTTCCACCGACGTCAAGCCGAATGTGTTTTTCGTGCTGGACGACTCCGGAAGTATGGATTGGGACTTCATGCCTGACTGGGCATGTTCCCGTTGGTCGACGCAGAACAGCAGCTGCAACAGCACGGGCCAGGATCCGCTGTCGACGCGGTACGAATACCTGTTCCGAAATGCGGCGTATAACGGCATTTACTACAATCCGGCAATCACCTACAAGCCGCCGGTTGCCGTAGACAGCACCGGCGCTACCAATACCACGACCTATCCGAGCATGACGGGCACCTCCACCTCAACCGGTGGCGATGCGACGGCCACAACTTCAAGTCCAAACTGGAAGGCCGTGAAAGACGACGCTTATGGCGTGCAGGCGTCCTCGTCGACGAAATCCGACCTGGTATCCGATTCGGCCAAGCCGCCACTGTTCTTTACCATTATCGCCGGCGAATACTGCACGTCGCCATCCCTGCGGACATGCACAACCGCCAGCGCTCCCACCGGCAGCTATACCTATCCTGCGAAGGTACGCTGGTGCGACAGCAGTGCCCTGACGAATTGCCGTGCAGCGTTCAGCTCAACCTTTGCCTACGCACGCGCACCGTCACCGAGCATTTCGACGATCTCCATGTCTGGAACTTCGAGCACCAGTGTCAGCGGCATTACCGTCAACGGCAACCAGATCATGGCTGCCGGCACGAGCACTTATACCAGCTCCAGCCAGCTTGCCCGGGCAATCTCAGACCAGATCAACCTCTGCACGGTCAGCACAACGGGTAACTGCCAGGTCTCGGGCTATCGCGCTTCCTATCCAGGCAGTGGCAGCACCATCACGCTGATCGCTCCAAACACCATCACCGACACGCCGGTGGTCACCCGTTCCGGCTCAATGACCTTGACCGCTTCAGCATTCAGTGCCGGCACCGTTCCAGGTCAAAATATATCGACCGTAATTTCGCCGTCCAACAATAGCTATCCCTACCCCGGCAGCGCCACGAAGGCGTCGACGAGAACCGATTGCGCGGGTGCGACCTGCACCTACGTGGAGGAAATGACCAACTACGCGAACTGGTGGACTTATTACCGCACGCGGATGCAAATGATGAAGACCGCTGCGAGCAACGCGTTCTCCACCATCGATACGGCGACGGACATTTCGAATGGCGTATCGCGGTTCCGCCTGGGTTACATGAGCATCAACAACAATACAGGCAACGACTACCTGAACCTCGATGAATTCAAGAGCACGCAAAAATACAATTGGTATTCGAAACTCATTGCTGCCAACCCGGGAAATTCCACGCCGCTGCGCGCCGCACTGTCGGACGCAGGACGACTGTATGCCGGCAAACTGAATGGAACAACGGTCAATGGCAGCACAGTGGTCGATCCTCTCCAGTATTCCTGCCAGCAGAACTACACCATCCTTTCGACCGACGGTTTCTGGAATGAGAGCTCAGGCTACGTCAAGATGGATGGCTCGACCAATGTCGGCAATCAGGATGCCGCCCTGGCTCGCCCGTATTTCGACGGCGGCAGCGCTCAGTTGCAGACAAGGACAAGTACCTTGCAATCGCAAACTGTCCAGGCGCTCACCAGCACCAGCTCGCTGCAGCAACAGACCAGCCAGCTGCAAACCCGCACCAGCCAGTTGCAGAAAGCGACCCTCCAGTTGCAGCGCAGGACTTCGAGCAACAGCGGCAGCACCTGGACTGCTTGGAGCGATGTCACGTCCTGCACATGGGATAACAGCAGTTCCTCACGTACACAATGCCAGTACCTGTCGCCGTCCTCTTATTCAGACGCATCGAGCTGCATCGCTTCTCAGGGGACGAAAACCAGCAGCGGCACCACCTGGTCTACAGGGACGGCCTGTCAGTACACCGCCTGGACAAGCTGGACAGCAACCAGTTCCTGCACTCCGGTATCGCAATCAAGCTCGCCCAACTATTCGGTGGGTACCGCTCGCCAGTGCCAGACGGTAGTCACGACACCGCCTGCCAACGTGTCGAGCTGCATAGCTTCCTCGACGCCGGACGCCGGCGGATACACCACTCAGTGCCAGTACACCGCATGGTCGTCCTACACCGCCACACCGTCCTGCACAGCGGTGCCGCAGTCGACCTCGTCGCCCTATACGGTAGGCACCGCGACTCAGTGCAGCACCTCGAACGGTGCCTGGACCAATGCGAGCTCCTGTACAACCTCCAGCACTCAGAACTGTCAATACACAAGCTGGAGCGCATGGTCCAATACGTCTTCCTGTACCGCAGCGTCACAGTCAACCGGCCCAAGTTACACGGTAGGCATTGCCCGGCAATGCCAGTCCCTTGCCAGTGGCGGCACTTCCAATACCCTTGCCGACGTCGCTGCCTACTATTACAACACCGACCTGCGCAGCTCCACCGCATCCGACGGCACCGGTACGTGTACCGGCCCGATAATTGCGCCGTCAACAACGGCAAATGACCTGTGCGCCAATAACGTGCCGGCCAATGGTCGCGATGTCGCCACGACTCAGCACATGACGACATTCACGCTGGGCCTGGGCTCGCAAGGCCAAATGATTTATGCCCCGAACGACGGCAAGGATTACTGGAACGATACCAGCGGCGATTTTTACGATGTGAAGAATGGCACGACTGCCGATTCAAGTTCTGGCATCTGTTCCTGGCAAACCAGTGGCGCCTGCAACTGGCCGACTCCCACATCCAACTCGAACGCGAACATCGACGACCTGTGGCATGCGGCAATCAACGGCCATGGAAGCTATTTCAGTGCGACGGACCCGACATCGCTTGCCAGCAGCCTGACGAGTACACTCGCCACCATCATCAATACGCCGCGGCCGGGCACTGCCGCAGCCGCGGCGAGCAGCAATCCGAACGTGAGCTCCGCAGACAACTATGTATTCAGTTCGTCCTACAAATCGGTGGAGTGGTACGGCGAGTTGATTCGCCAGCAGCTCAACGACAATGGCACACTGACCTCCCAAAACTGGTCGGCCATGAAGCTGCTCGACTGCGCCCTCACCACATGGACCGCGTCCACCAATTATGTTGCGGGTAACGTGTACCGGCAGGGAACCAGCTGCTATGTCGTTGTCAACGACTACACCTCGGGAACGTCATACGACAGCTCATCCGGTGGCGTCGACCTCAGCAACACTACCGTAGTCAATGCCGACGAAGCCGCAAGCACGAAGGTGCCCGTGGTGGCGCCTACGTCGCGAACAATTTATACAAAGGGTGCATCCGGGCTGATCACTTTCGACTGGTCGCACCTGGTGTCAGCGGGACTCAATTCCTATTTCACAGCGCCGGCAATCAGCTATGTATCGGCAAGTACTGGTCTATCCCAGTTCTGTGCATCAGGCGGCACCTGTCTCAGCAGCTCCGCACAAACCAATACCACCGTGGCAACGGGCGGCGCGGCCGGTGAAGCGCTCGTCAACTTCCTCCGCGGCGATCGCACCAACGAAGGCACGTTTTATCGCAAGCGTACCCATGTGTTGGGAGATATCGTTTCCGCGGAAGCCCGCTATGTCAAAACGCCGCTCTTCGACTACAGTGACAGCGGCTATTCCGATTTCAAGACTTCAATGACATCACGCAAGGGTGTCGTCTATGTCGGTGCAAACGATGGCATGCTGCACGCATTTGAAGCGGACAGCGGCAAGGAATTGTGGGCTTACGTCCCCGGAATCGTGCTGCCCGACTTGTACAAGCTCGCAGACAAGAACTATTCAACGCAACATCAGTTTTATGTCGACGGCACGCCCGAAGTGGGAGACATCTGCCCCAATGCACCCTCTGCAAGCTGCAGCAGCGGTCAATGGAAAACCATCCTGGTCGGCGGCCTGAATCGCGGAGGCAAAGGCTACTATGCACTGGATGTCACTGATCCCGACGCGCCGGTCCTGCTTTGGGAGTTCACCGACTCCAGCTTCGGATACA
>DASVLM010000476.1:0-2278 GCA_036384875.1 Noviherbaspirillum sp. | reverse complement strand
GCAATGCCGCCGGTGAGCGGCGCACGAGTTGCAGACTACCCAGCCAGTCGGCCAGGGTCTTGCCCGTCGATTCCCCGACGTGACGAATGCCAAGCGCAAACAGCAGGCGCTCAAGCGGAGGACTCTTGCTTGCCTCAATAGCCTCGATCAGGTTCTCTGCCCATTTCGTGGCGACTTTGCCCTGCTGGACGGTAGCCGGAGTTATGCCGTCGCGCTCGTCGGCGCGTCGCTTCATTTCCAGGATATCTTCCAGCTTGAGCTGGTACAGGTCAGCGATACTGTGCACGTAGCCGAGATCGACCAAATTCTCGATGTAGCGATCGCCCAGTCCGTCAATGTCCATCATGCGTCGGCCGGCGAAATGCGCGATTGCCTGCTTGCGCTGTGCCGAGCAGAACAAGCCGCCCGAGCAGCGTGCGATCGCCTCTCCCTCTTCGCGCACCACGTGCGATCCGCATACCGGGCAATGGTGCGGCAACTCGACGGGCGGCGGTTCCGGGTGCGGTCGCTTTTCCGGCACGATGGCGACAACTTCCGGGATGACATCACCTGCACGGCGCACGATCACCGTGTCACCAACACGTACGTCCTTACGGCGGATCTCATCTTCGTTATGCAAGGTCGCGTTGGTCACCGTCACACCGCCGACGAAAACGGGCGCCAGCCGCGCCACCGGCGTGATTGCGCCGGTACGTCCGACCTGGAACTCGACATTCTGCAACAGCGTCATTGCCTCTTCGGCGGGAAACTTGTGTGCCAGTGCGAAACGCGGCGCGCGCGAGACGAATCCGAGCCTTTGCTGCTGGTCGAGCCGATTGACCTTGTAGACGACCCCATCGATTTCGTAAGGCAAATCCTTGCGCTCCCGACCGACGCGCTGGAAGAATTCAAGCAAACCGACAGCGCCCTTCACAACGGCTCGCTCCCTGCAAACGGGCAGGCCCATGGCGGCATACCAGTCGAGCAGCGCGCTATGCGTGGATGGCATATCGGAGCCTTCAAGCGTACCGACGCCATAGGCAAAGAAACGCAAGGTGCGCTGCGCGGTGATGCGTGAATCAAGCTGGCGCAAGCTGCCGGCGGCGGCGTTGCGTGGATTGGCGAACTCCTTCGCGGCCAGTTCGCGCTGGCGTGCATTGAGTCTCGCGAAATCGGATTTGAACATCAGTACTTCACCACGCACATCGATGACCTTCGGCGGGTGATCGGTATGCAGGCGCAACGGTATTGCACGAATCGTACGGATGTTGGGTGTGACGTTTTCGCCGGTCATGCCGTCGCCGCGCGTAGCGGCTTCCACCAAGCGGCCATTTTCGTAGCGAAGATTGATGGCGAGGCCATCGAACTTTAGTTCGGTCGCGTATTCCACCTCGCCTGTCGCCTGCAAGCCTTCCCGCACGCGTCGATCGAATCCGACGATATCCTCGTCGGTAAAGCCATTGCCAAGCGACAGCATCGGCACCGAATGACGCACCTGTTCGAAATGCGCCAGCGGCTTGCCGCCCACGCGCTGGGTCGGCGAATCGGACGTAACGAGGTCGGGATGAGCCTCCTCCAGATTCACCAACTCCTGGTACATCTTGTCGTACTCGGCGTCCGGGATGGTCGGATTGTCGAGGACATAGTAGGCGTGGGCGTGGCGGTTCAGTTCCTTTTTGAGCCAGGCCGCACGTTCCGACCAGCCATCTGCTTCAGTCGCGGGAGGCTGTCCCGAAAACAGGTCGGGTTGCATCGCTAGCTGAACAATCGCAGTGCACGCGTGGAGCCGGCGGGGACATTGGCCGTTTCCATCTGGGTATAGAACTGCGCCACCTGTTCGCCGATTTCCTTGAGCGTCTCTTGCGACAGCGGCTGGTTGCCGTCATCGACCACGGTTCCATCGAGGCGCGAGGACAGCATGCGCGCACAGGCTGTCATCGCACCGAATCCATCGCGCGAGGGCGCAACGCGCGGCACGTCGAGCAACAACGTGAGTCGGGAGGTCGTTTCTTCCGCCAGCGAAACGTTGGTGGACAGCGAAAAAAGTATGCCGCCATCGCCGTCCGGCATCACCAGCCGACCGTCGGGACGCAAGTCAAACCCTTGACGTTCAAGCGCACTCAACAGTGTGTTGATCGCCCAAGGGGCGCCCTTGGACTGCACGTTGACGCTCAGTTGTGCATCGTATTCGGCGATGAACTGATGCAGGGAGCGCGCAATGTTGATGACATCCGCCATGTCCGGCACATCGGGCTCGGCGTCGAGCTCGTCCGCAATCTGCCGTAACCGCATGATCAGT
>DASVLM010000475.1:0-6241 GCA_036384875.1 Noviherbaspirillum sp. | reverse complement strand
CTGCGTCTTCGACAAACAGCCGGACAGCATAGCTGCCGCCAGTGTCAGATTGTGTCAGCATTCTTGCAACTTTGCTGAGAGCGCAGTTTGCATCGAAGGTGATGAGGCGACAATGACTTGTCGGTAATTGACATCTATCGCCGGTGCATGACCGGCGGCCCGCCTTCCCTGCACTACTCCCGCCACAGGCTGTCGTCGGCAAGCCGGGCGAACAACCTTTCGCGTTCCGCTTCGGAAAACGGACACAAACCCAGCAGCGAGGAGAAAGCCAGCCCGCGCGCGGCGGAAAAGCGCAGCAGCGCCAGATCGGGGTCCTTCGCTTCGCGCTTGATCTCCTCCACCTTTTGCGCCGCCATATCGCGCGCCGCACTATGCAGCCACGGGTTTTCCGCGATCACCGCCAGCATGGCGAACGCCAACTCTTGCGGTTCAATGGCGACTTGATGATTGACTGCGATCTGCGACGCCAAAATCGGCTGCGCCGAAGCGCCATCGAGCTTCTCAAGATAGCGGCTCGTAAATTCCTCGAAATAGCCGATCTGAAAATCCATCAGCGCCTTCAGCACGCCTTCCTTGGTGCGGAAATGATGCACCACCGCGCCCTTGCTCATTCCCGATTCGCGCGCGATGGCGTCCAGCGTCAACTTGCCGGGGCCATCGCGCTTGATGATGGTCGATGCCGCATCGAGCATGAGCTTGCGCGAGCGCTCGGAACGTGTAGCGTTATCCATGACGTCTAACGACGCGCGCCGTTCCCGACATAGGCTGCTCTCGCCCTGCAAACTCTGCTCTCATCGTATCCACTGTCAAACAAGAAAAGTTGGAAAGAGGTGCGCCGCGCGCATGACTCCAGAATGAATTAAAAATGGAAATTCATGCCCAACGTCACGGTCTCGAATTTCGCATGCGTGTCGCCCCAATTATCGTGATGCAAACCCTTGGACAAATCGGTGCCGAGGACCTCGATCCGGGTCGACCATTGCGGCGTCCAGGCCCACTCCGCGCCGAGCCCGCCGGTTTCGCCGACGCGCCAAGCCTTGACGCCGCCGTCATTGACCTGGCCCGCCGCAACGCCGGCCGTCACATACAGCAGCAAGCGCTGGTCCAAGACGAGAATACCGCCGCGCACACGGCCGTTGAACAAGCCGCCGATCTTGACTTCGGGGCTGAGCCCGTCGTCACTGCCAGTCGAAATGTTTGCCGCATCAAAATCGTTTTCGATACCGACCACCGCCATCGGCGACAGCCGCCAATTGTAACCTAGGTGCACACCGGCCAAACTGCCCTTGGCTTTATGGCCGACGTCGCCCCATTGGCTCTGAACATCGCCCTTGGAACTGGTGCCGCCGCCGCCATTGACGCCGGTATACAAGCCCTGCCACGCCGGACCATTGGTACCGCCGAATCCAGCCGAGCCGTCATCGGCCTTCGCCGCCAACGAAGTGCAAAGCAAGGAAAGAAAGACCACTTTGTGCCACAAGGATTGCGTTTTCTGCATAAATTTCTCCTGGTTGATGAGCCGAAGCAAAACAAACCGACTGCCCCGGCGAAGCGATTCCAACTAAATACAATACGTCTGGTCGGTTCGTATTTGATGAATAATACAATACGACTAGTTGGTTTGTAAATGAGCAGCAAAAACGCGAAAGGCAACCGCTCGACGACCACCTTAGTTCGGTAGGTTGCGCCGGGCGTCGCACGCCGAGCGTAGCCGAGCCTAGCTGGACCCGGCTCAACGTAACTGGCCTTGACAAATGCACATGACGTGTTGCGTCCGATATTGGGCTTCGCTGCGCTCAACCCCAACCTACGGTCGCCTACGAAATTCCCATTTACTGGAAATAAAGTTCCAATATAATGGAAAAATGAAAATCGACACCCTGCTCGCCAAGCGCATTCGCGACCTGCGCAGGAGTCGCAGCCTTGCGCTCGACAAACTGGCCGAACAGAGCGGCGTGAGCCGTTCCATGATTTCACTGATAGAGCGCGAAGAAACCAGCCCGACGGCCGCCGTCCTCGACAAGTTGGCCGGCGCACTCGGCGTCACCCTGGCCTCGCTGTTTTCGGCGGAATCCCAGAGCGAGGAGGAGCAGCCGCTGGCGCGGCATGCTGAGCAACAGGTGTGGACAGACCCCGCTTCCGGCTACGTGCGGCGGCATCTGTCCCCGGGCGGCCATGTTTCGCCGATAGAGCTGGCCGAAGTGACGTTCCCACCAGGCCAAAGCGTCACATTCGACAACGTGCCGCGCAACGTCGTGACGCACCAGCAAATCTGGATGCTCGATGGTGAAATGGAGATCACGCTCGGAGAAAAGCGCTGGCGTCTTGAGACGGGCGATTGCCTTGCCATGGTGCTTGGCCCGGACATCACCTTCCGCAACCCCACTTCCAGGCCAGCGCGCTATGCGCTGGCACTGACCAGCTCTTTACCCATTTCAAGGAGAACGTGATGAATGAACACACCGTGGTGCAATGCAGCTTCGAGCGGCATGCCGGTGCGATCCTGGATATCTTCAACGATGCCATCCTGAATTCGACAGCCCTTTACGACTACAAGGCTCGGACGATGGAAAACATGGTGGCATGGTTCGAGGCCAAGCGGGCCGGCGGCTTTCCCGTCATCGGCATCGAAGACGGCAACGGGATACTTCTGGGCTTCGGCAGCTACGGCACGTTCCGGGCATGGCCTGCCTTCAAATACAGCGTGGAACATTCCGTGTACGTGCACAAAAACTGCCGCGGCCGAGGGCTCGGCCGCGCGCTGATGCAGGAGTTGATCGCCGCGGCACGGCAGAACGACGTGCACGTCATGATGGGCGGCATCGACACGGCGAACGCCGGAAGCATCGCGCTGCACGAACAACTCGGCTTCAAGCACGTCGGCACGCTTCCCGAAACCGGCTTCAAATTCGGCCGATGGCTTGATCTGGCCTTTTATCAATTGCTGTTGGACACCCCCGCGCATCCTGTCGACGGCTGAGGAGCGCGCATCCCGGCCGCGATTGAACATGTTACTAAACGAATTCAAGAAGATCATCCCTGAAAAACAGCATGGCGCCATGCTGCATTGGTGGAACGCGCTCGGCGTTACATTGCAGGAAGAACTGCAATCGTTCTACGTACAAGGGGAACAGGTTGCAGCCATCGTCGCCAACATCAACGAGGAGTTGTTTACACGCGAACAGCGGTACCTGGAAGCGCAGGAACTTGCAGACCTGGCCGACCACGACTTTCCCAATCAAGACTATTACGAAAACCTGATCGGCAACGACATCTATCTATGCCTGCGCGGACCGGTTTTTCACATTTGCAAGGCGCATCCGGATTTGCGCCTGATGCTCCTGCTGGGGTTGCTGCCGAGGCGATTTTCCTGCTATGTGGGCAATCGCGATTGCGCGATGGCGGAAAATCTCGATGCCGGCGATGAGGGATTTTGGTCTCTGTCTTGCGTCAAGAGGCAGGACGGGGTACAACGGATAACCCGGCGCAATCCCCTGTTTTCCAGCGAAGGCATTAGCCGCCAAGCGCCTAGCACAAATAATTTCGCAGATGACAGCACCCGAATACGATTGGTCTTGCCTGAATTGCCGCCATAAAAACATCGCAAAGCAGGAAGCGTGTGCATCTTGCGGTTTGCCGGCACGATTCACGGTCCGTCAGCTGGCGGCACTACAGCCAGACCCTAAGCCCGAAGAGCTCGCTTACGAGAGGAAACCGTTTTTCGACATCCTCACTTTCATCCCCGAGGTACCGATCGCTTTGATCTGCCTCGTCTGCACCCCTGGATGGGTAATTCAGTCCCTGCTAGATGGACGATGGTTCGCGGCGCTCGGATTGACTATTGCTGCTGCGGGCGTCCTTGTCGCCCTTTGGTTTGCGATCGTGCGCAAAGAGAAGTGGCTTGGCTACGGCGCGATATTGCTCTATATCTTGTGCGTGCTGTTAATAAACGGGTAGACCGCACGCCAGGACCTTCGATAACTGAAAGGCGTCCCGTCCCACCGCGCTAACAGCTTATTCGACACCTGCGAAACAGCAAATTCTTTTCATATTTCGCGTGAAGCCGTTCACGCTCCGGCGGAGAAAACAAGTTTTGTACGAGACCAAGTGTCTTTAGTCTCGGCAAGGCTGCCATTTCGTCCGGTATTGAGACGAGCCGATTGGCAGATGCGCTGAAATCCCTCAGATTCCGCAAATCTGCTAGATCGACTGGAAGTACTTCGATGTTGGCATTGCTGAGATCAAGCTTACGTAAATTCATGCGGCGACCAATCTCGGCAGGAATAATCCTGATTTCGGTTCCTCGTACGGTCAATTCCCTCAATCCTATCATTCCGCAGATCCATGCTGGAAATTCATTCAGCGGCACATTCAAGATGGTCAATGTACGTAGCTGCGCGAGTCGCGCAAGCTCCTCTGGAATAACTTCTGTCCCGGTCCAGCGTATATCGAGACTTCGCAGGTTCGTGAATTGAGCGAGACGCCCGACGTAGGGAGACAAATCCATTTGCCACAATTGAAGGCGGCGAACGGCAAGCGGATCACGCTCGGCTTGCTCGACGGAGGTGAACCATTTTTTCCGAAGAAAAAGCATATCAACTCGCACTCGTCCGGCTTTACTTCTTCACCGCCTCCCCATCCCACTTCCGCAACAAATCCAGCTTTTCCCCAATCTTGATCTCCAAGCCGCGCGACGTGGGCTTATACCACCCCGGCTCGCGCATGCCGTCGGGCAGATACGTCTCTCCTGCCGCATAGGCATTGGGCTCGTCATGCGCGTAGCGGTAGAGCTTGCCGTAGCCGAGTTCCTTCATCAGCTTGGTCGGCGCATTGCGCAAATGTTCCGGCACGAGGCGCGACTTGTCCTTGGCGACGAAGGCACGCGCCTGGTTATAAGCCATGTATGCGGCGTTGGATTTGGCGGCGCAGGCGAGGTAGATCACGGCTTGGGCCAGGGCCAGTTCGCCTTCGGGGGAGCCGAGGCGCTCGTAGGTTTCGGCCGCGTCCAGCGACAGGCGCAATGCGCGCGGGTCGGCCAGGCCGATATCTTCGCTGGCCATGCGGATGATGCGGCGTGCGAGGTAGCGCGGGTCCGTGCCGCCGTCGAGCATGCGGGTGAACCAATATAAGGCGGCGTCGGGGTGTGAGCCGCGCACGGACTTGTGCAGGGCGGATATCTGGTCGTAGAAGGCGTCGCCGCCCTTGTCGAAGCGGCGCAGGGCGTCGCCCAGGCATTCGGCCAGTATCTCGGGCGTTAGCGTCGTCACGCCCTTGTTCTTCGCTGCGCGGGCGACGATTTCGAGATTGTTCAGAAGCTTGCGCCCGTCGCCGTCGGCGCTGGCTATCATCATGCCGTGTGCTTCGGAATCGAAGTTCAAGCCATCGAGTTCCCTGGTGCAGGCACGGTCGAGCATGGCGCCGAGGTCGGATTCGGTCAGAGACTTGAGCACGTAGACCGCCGCGCGAGAGAGCAAGGCGCTGTTGACTTCGAACGAGGGGTTTTCGGTGGTGGCGCCGATGAAGGTGAACAGGCCGCTTTCCACGTGTGGCAGGAAAGCGTCTTGCTGGCTCTTGTTGAAGCGGTGCACTTCGTCCACGAAGAGGATGGTCCGTCGTCCCGATGTGGCGCGAACCAGTTCGGCTCGTTCCACGGCTTCGCGGATGTCCTTCACGCCTGAGAGCACGGCCGAGAGGGCGATGAATTCTGCCCGGAAGCTGTCGGCCATCAGGCGGGCCAGCGTGGTCTTGCCTACGCCCGGCGGCCCCCAGAGAATCATGGAGTGGGGTTCGCCGGATTCGAAGGCCACGCGCAGGGGCTTGCCTTGGCCCAGCAGGTGTTGCTGGCCGATTACCTCGTCGATGGAGTGGGGGCGGAGTTTTTCGGCTAGGGGTTGGGTCATCGACTTCGCTCTGGGCTTTAGCACCCCTCTCCCGCCTGCGGGAGAGGGGAATGTAGAATGCAACTACTGCTGGAGCACATCAGCCCCTTTAGGCACCACAAACTTGAACTGCCCGGCACCAACAGCAGGATTCTTCTCAAACTTGGTAAAGGTCAAACTCGAAGTCTGGCCGAACGAATCGATCAAATCCATCGCCGCCGGTTCGCCGTTCTTCAAGCCGATGCGGATGTGATCGAACGTAGTCTCCTTTTCCTTCGGCGTGGCGACCAGCCATTCGAGGCCTTCCTTGCTGGCGTCTTCCTTCAGCGTGAAGTTCTTTTCCAGGTCGTTGCTGCCGAACA
>DASVLM010000474.1:0-3359 GCA_036384875.1 Noviherbaspirillum sp. | reverse complement strand
AAGCTTCATCGACAGCGGTTCGAACGGCATCTTTGTCGACGATTCCAGCATTCCCCGATGCAGCACAGGATTCTATTGTCCGTCCGCGACAATCTCGGCGAGCGCGACCAACCAGGGAAAGAACGGCGCATCGAATACGGTCGCCTTCCAGATTGCAAATGCAGACGCGCTGTTTTCCAACAATTTCGCCGCATTCGATTCGCTCGCCGGACCGAACGGCGACAGCGGCAGTTTCGACTGGGGGATTCCGTTCTTCTACGGACGAACAGTCTTCACCGCGCTGGAAGGACGAACAACGCCGCGCGGCACCGGGCCGTATTTTGCCTATTGAGTGATCACACGATCTTCTGCCTGTCCTCGATCACTGCCTGGTAGGTGAGGTTCTGCAGCATCAGCTGCTGGGTGGAATCGAGGCTGGCGAACTGGACACCGAACAAATGGACCGGCGCTGCATCCTGTGTCTCCGGCTGACGCGTGCCGATGTTGCGGATGATGGCCTGTGCCCGAATGTCCGTGCCGTTGTTTTCCGTTTCGCTGTCCATGTGAAACGACAGTTGTACTTCCTCGCCTTCCTTGCCGATCTCCATTGGCGCTTCAAGCAGCGCTCCGCCGACGCTGATGTTTTCGATTGTCACCGCGATGTCCGACAAGTCGGGCACCTGCGGCTTGCTCAGCTTGGCCGGGATGCCGACCTTGACTCGCATGGCCGTGCGCAAGCCAATGCCGAAGATCGCATCCGGGAAGGACACATGCATGTAGAACAATGGGGCAGGGAAGATGCGATTGACGACCACGTCAAAGGTACAGACGCTGACGCCGGAAAATACACGCACGCTGACCTTGTCGCCTTCACGGAAGGGAATGATGCCTTTTGCGACGACTGGCGCCTTCAGGATCATGTACTCGTTCCGGATATAACCGATCAGCGTCGAAAAATACTGGATGGGCTTGACGTCGCGGATGATCGAGAGCTGCAGGCGATGGCCTACCTGCAGGTGCATCGAATCAAAATCGACCCGGCGCCGGCCATTGGTTGTCTTGTCGTTCATGTCACTGCGTGCCGCTGTTGTAATGTGCGCGCCACGATGTTTTCGTTGCGCGTTTTTCGAGGGCTCCGTGAAGCGGCGCAGGTTTGTGTGTTGTGCGGTCAGTATAGTGGAGTAATGCAATGTTTGCATAGGCCATGTACGTCGCATTTCCAATAACGGGAATCGCACATTGCCGATGACGCCAACGCGGCTCGTCAGTGCTCAATCACCCGCAAGCAGCCATTCCGGCGGGCCGTTCTCCATCAACGCAAACAATGCATCGACGACCGTCGGATCGAATTGCTTGCCGCGGCGCTCGGCGATGTATCGCATCGTGGCTTCGAAGGTCCAGGGTTCCTTGTACGGGCGCTTGTGCAGCAGCGCATCGGCAACATCGACGACGGCGACAATGCGCGCCGCCAGCGGAATGTCGTTCCCGGCCAAGCCGCGAGGATAACCGTTGCCGTCGAAATGCTCATGATGGCCGCCGGCGATCTCCGAGCCGAAGGTAAGGTAGCTGGTGCCATCCACCATCGCGGCCGCACGCGCGAGGATGGTTTCGCCGACGCGAGCATGCGCCTGCATGACGGCGCGTTCTTCCGGCGTGTGGATGCCGGGTTTCAGCAGGATGTGGTCGGGTGTCGATACCTTGCCGATGTCATGCAGGATACTGGCCATGCCGATCATTTCCAGCAATTGCGGAGTGAGTTCTCCGGGATAGTCGCCTTGTGCGCGCAGCCTGCCGGCGATGAGGTCGGTGAGCATCTGCACGCGCTTGACGTGTCCGCCGGTATCTTCGTCGCGGAATTCGGCAAGATCCGCCAGCGCCATCACACTTGCTTCCTGCGCCTTGCGCAACTGGCCGAACAGGTACAGGTTGTCGAACGCGGCACCGATGCGATGGCAGAATACTTCAAGCAAGTCCTGCTGGAATGATGCCAGCGGCCAGGGCGGCGTCACCGCGATGGCAAACTCATGGCCGTGTTCGGTATGGACGTACATCACATCGACCGGGTGTCCGTACTGACTGCGCTTTTGCGAGAACGCGGTGGCAATCGTCGAAGCGAGTTGGTGTTCGCCTGGCAGTCCTTCACGGTCGACCAGTTCGGTAAATTTGCCAGTCGCCGCAATCACGGCGGGCGTGCGCTTGCCCTCCATGGTGGTGCTGCCCAGTACGCACAGCACGCCGTCCGCACCTACATCGAGAACGGCGCTGATCTGCTTCAGCACGCCCGATGCAAATTCGCGCAACGAATGAATCTGGTAAAGATTGCCCGCACCTTCAAGGATCTTGCCCAGCCCGGCGCGGCTGCGTTCGATGGTGAGCAGGCTCTCGTAGGAGCGCAAGGACGCGATGACCGTGGTGAACAATTTTTGCGAAGTGAGCTCGGTCTTGGCCTTGTAGTCGTTGATGTCGTACTGGATGATGACTTGCTGCTCTGGCGCCTGGCCGGGTTGTCCCGTGCGCAGCACAATGCGCACGAGATGGTTGCCCAGTTCGCCGCGTATGCGTTCCACCAATCGCAGTCCCGCATCGTCGCTTTCCATCACCACATCGAGCAGCACCAGGGCAATATCGTGATTGTCGCGCAGGATGCGGAAGGCTTCATCCGCCGTATATGCGCTCAGCAATTCCAGCGGACGTTCCTTGAATGCGACATTGCGCAGCGCGAGGCGCGTGACCGAATGCACGTCGTCCTCATCGTCAACGACCAGAACGCGGAATGGCCTGTTGTCGAGCGAGGAGACTTCGTTGGCGAGATCGTCATCCAGCAGCCAACTCTCTTCGGAGGGCGTGTGCGCGCTCATGCAGGCTCCAGTTCTGGTGAGATGGATGGAAAGCGGATGGTGAAATCAGTTCCTTGCCCTGGCTGGCTGGCGACTGTAATCGTGCCGCCGAGCCGCCTCGTAACAAGGTTGTAAACGATGTTCAGTCCCAGACCGGTTCCGCCTTGTCCGCGCCTGGTTGTGAAGAAGGGATCGAATATCTTGCCGAGATCGTCGGATGCAATGCCCTTGCCGTTATCCGTGAATCGGAGATCGATCCAATCGCCTTCTTGATGCACCTGGATGTGGATGGTGCCTTCCTCGTCCGTCTCGAACGCATGCACCAGCGCGTTCATGACCAAGTTGGTGAGGATCTGTGCAAATGCGCCGGGGTAGGCGTCCATCTTGATCTCTGGTGCGCAATCGATCTCCACTTTGACGCAGGTCTGTTTCAGGCGTGGCCGCAGGCTGGTCACGATTTCATCGATGTATTCGCGCAGCGCGAAGGTGCGTCGTGCCTCGTCGGTACGGTCGACGGCAATCTGCTTGAAGCTCTGGATCAGG
>DASVLM010000473.1:0-11413 GCA_036384875.1 Noviherbaspirillum sp. | reverse complement strand
AATAGCAAAGACCCGCGCCACATGAACCGCCTTGCCCTCTACTTCCGCCTGGTACGCCTCGACAAACCGATCGGCATCCTGCTGCTGCTGTGGCCGACCTTGTCCGCACTCTGGCTCGCGTCGAACGGCAGGCCCGACTGGCGGCTGGTTGCCATCTTTACCCTGGGCACGGTGCTGATGCGCTCGGCCGGCTGCGCCATCAACGATTTCGCCGACCGCGATTTCGACAAGCATGTAAAGCGCACCGCACAGCGCCCTCTCACAAGCGGGAAAATCGCTTCATGGGAAGCGGTGATGGTGGCAGCCGTGCTTGCCGTGGTGTCCTTTGCGCTGATCCTGCCGCTCAACACGCTCACCAAGGAAATGTCAATCGCCGCCGTGATCATCGCTGGCACCTATCCCTACTTCAAGCGTTTCTTCGCCATTCCGCAAGCCTACCTCGGCATCGCTTTCGGCTTCGGCATCCCGATGGCATTCGCGGCAGTGCAGGACCGCGTGCCGCCGGCAGCATGGCTGCTGTTGATCGGCAACATCTTCTGGGCAGTGGCCTACGACACCGAGTACGCCATGGTCGACCGCGACGATGATTTGAAGATCGGCATCAAGACCTCGGCCATCACCTTCGGGCGCTTCGATGTGGCAGCGGTGATGCTGTGCTACGCGGTGAGCTTCGCCATCACGCTGGTCGTCGGCTGGCAATACGGCTTGCGCGCCTGGTTCCTTGCGGGGCTGGCGGCGGCCGCCGGCTGCGCGCTCTACCATTACCGCCTGATCCGCGAACGCGACCGCATGCGCTGCTTCGCGGCCTTCCTCCACAACAACTGGCTGGGCGCCGCAGTGTTCGCCGGTATCGCGATCGACTATGCGCTGCGCTGAATGCCTGCGGGCCATTGTTTGACTGGCCGCAAAATGAACGACGCCCCTCTCCTTACACTCCAAGTGGATATCTTCACAAGGAGCAAGCCATGGACAACTTGGAGAACCTGGGGCAAGGCAGCACGATCCGCGATCGTCTCGTCGACGACCTGAAACTCGTCATCAAGGATGCGGAAGACCTGCTGCGCAGCACCGGCAGCCAGGCCAGCGAAGGCTACCAGGTGGCGCGCGAGAAATTCGAATCCACGCTGGGCACGGCCAAGGGGCATCTCACCACGATGCAGGGCCAGTTCATGGACGGCGGCCGCGAAGCGCTCGACTCCGCCAACGATTACGTGCAGCGTAATCCCTGGCAGGCTATCGGCATCGGCGCAATCGCCGGCATCGTCGCCGGCGTGCTGATCGCTCGCCGGTAAGCGCATGGTGCTGGCAGAATCGGCCGCGCGCCTTGCCGCCACCTTGCTGGCCATCGTACAGACCCGCCTCGACCTCGCCGCCACCGAAGTCGAGGAAGAATCGCTGCGCTACTTCACCTACCTGGTGCTGACGCTGGCTGCGCTGTTCTGCATCGGCATTGCCGTCGTACTCGGCACGATGCTGCTGGTGGTGCTCTACTGGGACAGCAATCGCACCGGCATTCTCGTCACGCTGACGCTGCTGTTCGGCATAGTCGGCGCGGCGCTCGGCATCCGCGTGCGCAGCCTCTACCAGCAAAAGCCCAAGCTGATGAACCACACCATGTCGGAACTGGCGCGCGATGCCGACATGCTGCAGCCGCCGGCATGAGCACACGCATGAATGACCGCAAGAATGTACGCATGAGTGCGCGTATAACCTCCCGCGCGGAAATGCTGGCGCTCAAGCGCGCAATGCTGCTGGAGGAATGCGCACTGCAACGTCATCAATTGGCGCTCGAGATGCGGCCGCTGGTGCTTGGCGCCGAATCTCTGCAGGTTAGCATGCGCATCGTCGGCAAGGCACGCCGGCATCCGGAGTGGATTGCGCTGGCAGCGTTGGGATTGGCAATGGTGAAGCCGCGCCGGTTGTCTTCCGTCATGCGACTGGGCGCGGCGGGGATGCGAATGTGGCGGCAGGTGCGGCCTCTGCTGCAGCTGCCGGGTGCCGCCTCGGAGAAATGAATTGACGAACGTCAGTCCGCGCCGAACTGTTCGCCCAGTTCCTTGCCGCGCGCGGCAGCGGCTTTCATCGCCCGGATGATCGCGTCCTTTACGCCGCTTTCTTCCATGCTCGTCAGCGCCGCATAGGTCGTTCCGCCCTTCGACGTGACGCGCTCGCGCAGCACCGACACCGGCTCAGTGGAGTCCAGCGCCAGCTGGGCCGCGCCGACGAACGTGGCAATTGCCAGCTTGTTGCCCTGCTCCGCCGTCAGCCCCATCTCGACTGCAGCCTGCTGCATCGCTTCGATGAAGTAGAACACGTAAGCCGGTCCGCTGCCCGACACGGCCGTCACCGGATCGATCAACGCTTCGTCATCCAGCCACACCGTTTCGCCGACGGCGCGCATGATCGCATCCGCCGCGTCGCGCTGCTGCGGCGACACGCCGGCCATCGCCACCATGCCGGTGATGCCCTGGCCGATCAGCGCCGGCGTGTTGGGCATGGTGCGCACGATGGCATCGTGGCCGCCCAGCCAGCGCGACAAGTCCTGCGCGCGGATGCCGGCGGCGATGGAGAGGATGAGCTGCTTCGCGACATGCGGACGCAGCAAGGCGACCACTTCCTTCATCTGCTGCGGCTTCACCGCGAGCACGATCACGTCGCACTTCGCGACCGCTTCATCGGTTGCCTGCGCCACGTTCACGCCGAATTGCGACTGCAGCTTTTGCAGCGCCACCGAATTGGGATCGACGACGTGGATATTGGCACCGTCCGTCAGCCTGCCGGCAAGCCCGCCGATGAGCGCCGTTGCCATGTTGCCGCCGCCGATGAAGGCAATCTTGAGATCAGTTTGCATAGTGTCTTTGTCCAAAAATGGCTGTTCCGATTCTGACGATGGTCGCGCCTTCGGCCACTGCAGCTTCGAGGTCCGACGACATGCCCATCGATAATGTGTCGAGCGCGAGTCCCTGTGCCTGCAACGACACGAACAATTCGCGCATCCTGCGCAGCGGCGCGCGCTGGCGTTCGATGTCTTCTTCCGGCTCGGGGATCGCCATCAAGCCGCGCAGTTTCAGGTTCGGCATGGCGGCCACCTCGCGCGCCAGCGCCGCGACTTCTTCCGGCGCGACGCCGCTCTTGCTCGCCTCGCCGCTGATGTTCACCTGCAGGCAGACGTTCAACGGCGGCAAATGCGCCGGCCGCTGCTCCGACAAACGCCGCGCGATCTTGTCTCTTTCGACCGAATGCACCCAATCGAAATTCTCGGCGATGGGACGCGTCTTGTTGCTCTGGATCGGGCCGATGAAATGCCATTCCAGCAACAAACCGGGCTGCGCTTCGCGCACGGCAGCGATCTTGTCCAGCGCCTCCTGCAGATAGTTTTCGCCGAACGCACACTGGCCGGCCGCTGCCGCTTCCAGCACGGCATCCGCGCCGAAGGTTTTGGAGACGGCCAGCAGATGCACGTCTTGCGGATCGCGCAACGCCGCGCGCGCAGCAGCGTCGATGCGCTCCCGCACAGCTTGCAAGTTCCTCGATATTGGGGACATAATCAGTTCGCCTCAGGCAACATTTCCGGCGGTTCCGCGAGATTTCGTCGGTTCCCCCTGCGACCAGGAATTATAAATGGACATCTCCGAACTCCTCGCCTTCTCCGTCAAGAACAAAGCTTCCGACCTCCACCTCTCCGCCGGCCTGCCGCCGATGATCCGCGTGCACGGCGACGTGCGCCGCATCAACGTGCCTCCGCTGGAACATCGCGACGTGCACGGCATGATCTATGACATCATGAACGACGGCCAGCGCAAGGCATATGAAGAATCATTGGAGTGCGACTTTTCCTTCGCGATCCCCGGCCTCGCCCGTTTCCGTGTCAACGCCTTCAACCAGGACCGCGGCGCGGCAGCCGTATTGCGTACGATTCCCTCCAAGGTGCTGACGCTGGAACAGTTGAACGCGCCGAAAATCTTCGCCGACCTCGCGATGAAACCGCGCGGCCTGGTGCTGGTCACCGGCCCGACGGGCTCGGGCAAATCGACCACGCTGGCGGCGATGATCAACCACCTGAACGAAAACGAATACGGCCACATCCTCACGGTGGAAGACCCGATCGAATTCGTGCACGAATCGAAGAAATGCCTGATCAACCAGCGTGAAGTCGGCCCGCACACGATGTCGTTCCAGAACGCGCTGCGCTCGGCACTGCGTGAAGACCCGGACGCGATCCTCGTCGGCGAATTGCGCGACCTCGAAACCATCCGCCTCGCCATGACCGCCGCCGAAACCGGCCACCTCGTGTTCGGCACGCTGCACACCTCCTCGGCCGCAAAAACCATCGACCGTATCGTGGACGTGTTCCCGGCAGAAGAAAAGGAAATGATCCGCGCGATGCTCTCCGAATCGCTGCAGGCCGTCATATCGCAGACGCTCTTGAAAACCAAGGACGGCGCCGGCCGTGTTGCGGCGCACGAGATCATGCTCGGCACGCCGGCGATCCGCAACCTGATCCGCGAAGCAAAGGTCGCCCAGATGTATTCCGCGATCCAGACCGGCAGTAACATGGGCATGCAGACGCTGGACCAGAACCTGACGGACCTCGTTCGCCGCAATGTGATTTCTCCCGGCACTGCGCGTGCAGCGGCGAAGATTCCGGAGAACTTCCCGGGGTAAGTTGCGCACTTCATTCATTTTCAGGATTGCGCCGTTTCAGCAGTTGCAGGGAGGGGGCTGGGGCATTTTGGCGGGGAACATCTGCAAGACTTCCCTGTGTCCGGCTTCCAAGGAAAAAGTTTATCTACCCAGGAAGCATGTCAGGCAGAGGCTGTTAACTTAAGCATTGCCTTTGGTCCCCGCCAAAATGCCCCAGCCCCCTCCCTGAAATTGCTGAAACGGCGCAACTCCTGCTGGACAAAAAAAGGAACACATCATGGAACGCGACCAGGCCACCAAATTCATGCACGACTTGCTGCGCCTCATGCTCAGCAAGAACGGCTCCGACCTGTTCATCACCGCCGAATTTCCCCCTGCCTTCAAGATCGACGGCAAGATGACGCCGGTGTCGAACCAGCCGCTCACAGCGCAGCACACCGTCGAACTCGCCCGCGCCATCATGAACGACAAGCAGGCCGCCGAATTCGAAGCCACGAAGGAATGCAACTTCGCCATCAGCCCCGGCGGCCTCGGCCGCTTCCGCGTCTCCGCCTTCGTGCAGCAAGGCAAGGTCGGCATGGTGCTGCGTACCATCACCACCACCATCCCCAAGCTCGAAGACCTCGGCGTGCCCGAAGTGCTCAAGGAAGTGGCGATGACCAAGCGCGGCCTCGTCATCATGGTCGGCGCTACCGGCTCCGGCAAATCCACCACGCTGGCCGGCATGCTCGGCTACCGCAACGAAAACAGCTACGGCCACATCATCACCATCGAAGACCCGGTGGAATACGTGCATCCGCACAAGAACTGCATCGTCACGCAGCGCGAAGTCGGCGTCGATACCGCCGACTGGTTCGCCGCGCTGAAGAACACGCTGCGCCAGGCGCCGGACGTCATCATGATCGGCGAAATCCGCGACCGCGAAACCATGGACTATGCGGTAGCCTTCGCCGAAACCGGCCACCTCTGTCTTGCCACCATGCACGCCAACAGCGCGAACCAGGCACTGGACCGCATCATCAACTTCTTCCCGGAAGAGCGCCGCCCGCAACTTTTGATGGATTTGTCACTCAATTTGAAAGCGATGCTGTCGCAGCGACTGGTGCCGCTGAAAGACACCAAGGGACGTTGCGCCGCGGTGGAAGTCATGCTGAACTCGCCGCTGATTTCCGAGTTGATCTTCAAGGGCGAAGTGCACGAAATCAAGGAGATCATGAAGAAGTCGCGCGAACTCGGCATGCAGACCTTCGACCAGGCGCTGTTCGACCTGTATGAAGCCGGCAAGATTTCCTACGAGGATGCGCTGCGCAATGCCGACTCGGTGAACGACCTGCGCCTCTCCATCAAGCTCAACAGCAAGGATGCGCAGAACCGCGACTTGTCGAAGGGAACGGAACACCTCAATATCGTTTGATTGAACATGCGCACTCCATGAGTACTATGAGTACAGTCTACGACTTCAAGGCAACCGGCATCGATGGCAAGCAGATCGACCTGCAGCGGTTCAAAGACAAGGTCCTGCTGATCGTCAACACTGCGAGCGAATGCGGCTTCACACCGCAGTACAAAGGACTGGAAGCCGTCTACGAGCAGTTCAAGGACAAGGGCGTGGAAGTGCTCGGCTTTCCCTGCAACCAGTTTGGCGCGCAGGAGCCGGGCACAGCGGAACAAATCGGCGCCTTCTGCGAACGCAATTACGGCGTCACCTTCCCGCTGTTCGACAAGATCGAGGTGAACGGCGACGGCGCGCATCCGCTCTTCAAACACCTCAAAAGCGAAGCGCCGGGCCTGATGGGCACCGAAGCCATCAAATGGAATTTCACCAAGTTTCTCGTCCGCAAGGACGGCACGGTCTACAAGCGCTATGCGCCGCAGACCGAACCGAAGGAACTGATGAAGGACATCGAGAAGCTGCTGGCGGAATAATCACCGACGCAGGACTTGCCTCCCTTAAATCACCCCCAACAACTTCAACGCCAACGGCAACAGCAACGCCGTCAGCACACCCGACAACCCCATCGCCAGCCCCGAAAACGCCCCCATCTCTTCGCTGACCTGGAAGGCACGCGCCGTGCCGATGCCATGCGAAGTCAATCCGAGCGCGAATCCGCGCACCGCATGATCATCGATCTTCAGCAGGTTGAAGATCCAGCGCGCGATACTCGCACCGATGACGCCGGTCACCATCACCAGTACCGCTGTCAGCGAAGGCAGACCGCCGATCTTTTCCGACACACCCATCGCAATCGGCATCGTCACCGACTTGGGTCCGAGCGACAGCACTGTCGCCGGCGATGCTCCCAGCGCCCACGCCAGGCCCATGGCCGTCGCAATCGCCGATGCGCCGCCCGCCAAAGCGCTGCCGAGCAGCGCGAACCAGTAGCGCCTGAGTTTGGGCAACTGCTGGTAGAGCGGAATCGCGAGCGCGACCGTCGCCGGGCCGAGCAGGAAGTGCACGAACTGCGCGCCTTCGAAATAGGTCTGGTAATGCGTGCCAGTGGACACCAGCACGGTCACCAGCAGGGCCACTGCAATCGCCACCGGATTCACCAGCGGATTGAACTTGCTGCGCGTGTAAAGCGCATAGGCGAACTGGTAGGCAAGCAGCGTCGCAGTCAGCCACAGCAGCGGCGAGGCCGAAAGGTAGACCCATACCTTGGAAAGGCCGGGCGTCATTTCTGCAACCACTTCAAGGTGTAGGCAGTCACCACCAGCGACACGACTGCGCTGGCGACCAGAGCGACGGCAATAGGGAGCCATTCGGCGGCCACGCGCTGCGCATGCACCATGATGCCGACACCGGCTGGAATGAAGAGCAGCGAAAGATGGCGCAGGAATTCCAGCGTGGTAGGCGCCAGCCGTTCCGCCACGCCAGGCTTGACGACCAGGTAGCAGAACAGCAGCACCATCCCGATCACCGGGCCGGGCACCGGCAACGACAGCGCGTAGGCGAGGCTTTCGCCTATCGTCTGGAAGATCAGCAGGGTGGCAAAGGTGTGGATCATGGCACTCCGTCCTCGATAACAGGAAGAACTACAGTGTACCGAAGACGGAGTGCGCGGGAAGGCGAGGATGTGTCAGGCGGCTTGCGCCAGCGCGCGATCGATCAGCTCGATCCAGTGCCGCACCGGCGTGTCGGTGCCGGACTGCAGATGCGTGATGCAGCCGACGTTGGCCGACACGATTTCTTCTGCGCCGGTCGCACGCAGGTTGGCGAGCTTGTTGTCGCGCAGCTTGTAGGACAGTTCAGGCTGCAGCACCGAATAAGTGCCCGCCGAGCCGCAGCACAGATGGCTGTCGGCGCACAGCGTCACATCGACGCCGACCGCGCGCAGCACGCCTTCCACCTTGCCGCGAATCTGTTGCGCATGCTGCAGCGTGCACGGCGGATGGAAAGCGACGCGCTTGGTGATCTTGCCGGCGAGCTTCTTCTGCAGCTCGACTTCGAAGGCGGGCATGATTTCGCTCAGGTCCTTCGTCATCGCCGAGATGCGTGCCGCCTTCTCGGCGTAGGCCTTGTCGTGCGCAAGCAGGTGGCCGTATTCCTTCACCATCGCGCCGCAGCCGGAGGCCGTCATCACGATCGCTTCCGCGCCGGCTTCGAGGTACGGCCACCAGGCATCGATATTGCGGCGTGCGTCGTCGAGGCCACCGTCATGGTCGTTCAGGTGATAACGAATCGCGCCGCAGCAGCCGGCTTGCGGCGCGACCACGAGTTGCACCTCAAGCGCATCGAGCACGCGGGCGGTCGCTGCATTGATGTTGGGCGACATCGTCGGCTGCACGCAGCCATCGAGCAGCAGCATCTTGCGCGCATGTTCCTTGCGCGGCCATGTGCCCGCATCCTGCTTCGGCGGCACCTTGTTCTTCAAGGTTTCCGGCAACATGCCGCGCACCATCTGGCCGACCTTCATCGCCGGCTCGAACACCGCTTTACGCGGCAACACTTCCTTCAGCAGCGTGCGGGCGAAGCGCTCCTTGCCCTTGCGCCCTACCTGCTCTTCCACCACCTTGCGGCCGATGTCCACCAGGCGGCCGTACTGCACGCCGGAGGGGCAGGTCGATTCGCAGTTGCGGCAGGTGAGGCAGCGGTCGAGATGCATTTGCGTCTTTTCGGTCGCGGGTTTGCCTTCGAGCACCTGCTTGATCAGGTAGATGCGTCCGCGCGGGCCGTCAAGCTCATCGCCGAGCAACTGGTAGGTCGGACAGGTCGCGGTGCAGAAGCCGCAATGCACGCACTTGCGCAGGATGGCGTCAGCCTCCTCGCCTGCGCGCGTGTTCTTGATGAAATCGGCGAGATTGGTTTGCATGGTGAATTCAAAAATCTGTGACCATGCGGCCGGGATTGAAGATGCCCGCCGGGTCGAAGGATGACTTGAGACGGCGATGGATCGCGGCTACCGCAGGTGCAAGCGGATGGAACACGCCCGCGCTCTTGTCGCCGCCACGGAACAGCGTCGCATGGCCGCCCGCCTGCTGCGCGGCGCGGCGTATCGACGCGGCATCGAGGTTCGTACGAAGCCATCGCTGCGCACCGCCCCACTCGATCAGCTGCTCGCCTTCGAGGCCGAGCGGCGGCACATGCGAGGGCACCGACAGGCGCCACAGGCCGCCTGCTTCCATGTTCTCGGAAAGGAAGGCGTTGCTGTGGTCGCGCAAGCCTTGCCAGAACGGCGCGGCATCGGCTTCCTGCTCGCCGCCCATCTTCTGGATCGCCGCCTTGACCGCCGCTTCCGCGCCGGACAACTGCACGATCAGCACGCCGCCATGCCAGGCGCTGGCCGCGATCGGCAAGGGCTGGCCGCCCCAGCGATTCAAGCGGTCGATGGCTTCGGCTTCGTTTGCTTCGAAGCGCAGCGTGGTTTCATAAAACGGCTTGGGCAAGACCTTGAGCGACACGTCGAGGATCAGGCCGAGCGTGCCGAGCGAACCGGTCAGCATGCGCGATACGTCGTAGCCTGCGACATTTTTCATCACCTGACCGCCGAAGCGCAGCACGTCGCCGCCACTGTCGAGCAGCGTCACGCCAAGCACGAAATCGCGAACCGCGCCGACGGATTGCCGGCGCGGCCCCGAGATGCCGGCTGCCACCACGCCGCCGATCGTCGATGCAGCACCGAAGCGCGGCGGCTCGAAAGCCAGCATCTGGTTGCGTGCATCGAGTTCGGCTTCGATCTCGGCGAGCGGCGTGCCGCAGCGTGCGGTGATCACGAGCTCGGTCGGTTCATAGGCGACGATGCCGCGGTATTCGCGCGTGTCGAATATCTCGCCTTGCAGCGCCTGGCCGTACCAGTCCTTGGTGCCGCCGCCGCGGATGCACAGCGCTTTTTTCGCAGCGGCTGCGTCCAGCACGCGCGCGCGCAATTGTTGCAATACCTGTTCCATCATTGTCCTCAGAAGCGCGGCAGGTTGGCGAATTTCATCTGTCCGCCGGTCACGCGCATCTTGCCGTTTTCAGCGCAGCGGTTGAGCGTGGGAATGGCCTTGTCGGGATTGAGCAGGAAGGCCGGATCGAAAGCGCGCTTGACGCCGAAGAAGGCTTCGCGTTCCTCGACGGTGAACTGCACGCACATCGAGTCGATCTTTTCGATGCCCACGCCATGTTCGCCGGTGATGGTGCCGCCGACCTCGACGCACAGCGCGAGGATCTCGGCGCCGAAGGCTTCCGCGCGTTCGAATTCGCCCGGCTTGTTGGCATCGAACATGATGAGCGGATGCAGGTTGCCGTCGCCCGCGTGGAACACGTTGGCGCAGCGCAGGCCGTACTTGCCTTCCATTTCCGCGATGCGCAGGAGCACTGTGGCCAGGTGCTTGCGCGGGATGGTGCCGTCCATGCAGTAATAATCGGGCGAGATGCGTCCCGCAGCAGGGAAAGCGTTCTTGCGGCCGGACCAGAAACGCAGTCGTTCCGCTTCATTCTGCGAGACAGCGATCGCGGTGGCGCCGGAGGCCTTCAGCACGTCGCTCATGCGGGCGATTTCTTCCTCGACTTCTTCCGGCAAGCCGTCCGATTCGCACAGCAGGATGGCTTCGGCATCGATGTCGTAGCCGGCTTTCACGAAGGGCTCGACCATGCGCGAGGAAGTCTTGTCCATCATTTCCAGGCCGGCGGGAATGATGCCGGCGGCGATCACGTCGGCCACCGCATCACCGCCGGTCACCACGCTGTCGAAGGACGCCATGATGACGCGCGCCGTCTGCGGCTTCGGAATCAGTTTCACCGTGACTTCGGTGACGATGCCGAGCATGCCTTCGGAACCGATGAACACCGCGAGCAAGTCGAGGCCGGGCGCATCGAGCGCGCCGCTGCCGAGTTCGACAACTTCGCCGTCGATGGTCACCATACGCACACGCAAGACGTTGTGCACCGTGAGCCCGTACTTCAGGCAATGCACGCCGCCGGAATTTTCGGCAACGTTGCCGCCGATGGTGCAGGCGATCTGCGAGGAAGGATCGGGCGCGTAATACAGATTGTGCTGTGCGGCCGCGTCGGAAATCGCGAGGTTGCGCACGCCGGGCTGCACGATGGCGGTACGCGAGTACGGATCGACCTTGACGATGCGGTTCAGGCGCGCCGTTGACAGCACCACACCGTCCGCAATCGGCATCGCGCCGCCGGAGAGGCCGGTGCCCGCGCCGCGCGGCACGATCGGCACCTTCAGTTCGCGGCACACTTGCAGGATGGCGATCACATGCGCTTCGGTCTGCGGCAGGACCACCACCATCGGCAGCTGGCGATAGGCGGCAAGGCCGTCGCACTCGTAGGGCC
>DASVLM010000472.1:0-14207 GCA_036384875.1 Noviherbaspirillum sp. | reverse complement strand
AGGAGAGTCTGGTCTGCCTCGACGGTGCCGGTCTTGAATTCCGGATTGGTCAGCACGTCGATGAAGGGAATCAGGAACTCGTCCTTGTCGCGGATCGAGGCGACCTCGTGATAGGCATTGAAGATCTCCGCCTCGTCCAGGCCGAGCGACTCGACGATGTACTGGTAGGCATGGGTATGAATCGCTTCCTCGAATGCCTGGCGCAGCAGGTATTGGCGGCACTCCGGTGCCGTGATGTGGCGGTAGGTGCCGAGCACGATGTTGTTGGCGGCGAGCGAGTCGGCGGTGACGAAGAAGCCGAGGTTGCGCTTGATGACGCGGCGTTCGTCCTCCGTCAGGCCGTTCGGGTTCTTCCACAGCTCGATGTCGCGCTGCATGTTGATTTCCTGCGGCATCCAGTGGTTCGCGCAGCCGGCCAGGTACTTGTCCCATGCCCACTTGTACTTGAACGGAACGAGCTGGTTGACGTCGGTCTGGCCGTTGATGATGCGCTTGTCGGCAGCATTCACTCGGCGGGTTTCGCCGCCCTGCACGACGGCATCCGGCTTGCTGACCAGCGCCGGATTGAGGGCCATGTCGTTCAATTGGGCATTCAGGGAAGGGGGTGCTGACGGCATGGCAGGCGCGATTGCCGACTGCGGCATGGAGGACTTGGCAGGAGTGGATTCGTCGTCCCAGCTGAGCATATGGATCTTCCTTAAAACGTATTGTAGTTGTCGTTGCGCGATGTTCAAGCTGTCGCGGCGGCAAACACCGCGACAGCATTCACGACATCAGTCTTACTGGCAGGCTTCGCACTCTTCGAAGCCGGGGTCGCCCGGACGAAGGGTGCACACCGGGCCGGCGACTTCGGTCGGGATGTTCATGACCGGAGCATCTGCAGCTGCTGCCGACACGCCGCCACCCATGTTGGCCGACACCGCATTCAGCGCGCCTGCCTTGGTGGTCGACTTCTCGGCGTGTGTCGCGCCGATGGTGCGCAGGTAGTAGGTCGTCTTCAAGCCACGCAGCCAGGCCAGCTTGTAGGTTTCATCCAGCTTCTTGCCGGAAGCACCCGCCATGTAGATGTTGAGCGATTGCGCCTGGTCAATCCATTTCTGGCGGCGCGATGCGGCTTCCACCAGCCACTTCGGCTCGACCTCGAAGGCGGTCGCATAGAGCTCGCGCAGGTCTTGCGGGATGCGGTCGATCTTGGCCAGGCTGCCGTCGAAGTACTTCAGGTCGGCGACCATGACCTCGTCCCACAAGCCGCGTGCCTTCAGGTCGCGCACCAGGTGTTCGTTGATCTCGGTAAATTCGCCCGACAGGTTCGACTTCACGTACAGGTTCTGGTACGTCGGCTCGATGCAGGCGGAAACGTCGATGATGTTGGAGATCGTTGCCGTCGGCGCGATCGCCACGCAGTTCGAGTTGCGCATGCCATGTTCCTTGATCCGGGCGCGCAGAGCTGTCCAGTCCATGGTTTCGGAGGTGTCGACTTCCAGGTAGCCGCCGCGCTCTTCTGCCAGCAGCTTCAGGGAATCCTGGGGCAGGATGCCGCGATCCCACAGCGAACCCTTGTAGGAGCTGTAGCGGCCGCGCTCTTCTGCCAGCTCGGTCGATGCCCAGTAGGCGTAGTAGCAGACGGCTTCCATCGAGCGGTCGGCGAATTCCACCGCGTCCATCGAGGCGTAGGGAACGCGCATCATGTGCAGGCAGTCCTGGAAGCCCATGATGCCCATGCCGACCGGACGGTGACGCAGGTTGGAGTCGCGCGCCTTCTTGACGGCGTAGTAGTTGATGTCGATCACGTTGTCCAGCATGCGCATCGCAGTGCGAACAGTCTGCTGGAGCTTGACGTGGTCGAGCTTGCCATCCTTCATGTGAGCCGGCAGGTTGACCGAGCCGAGGTTGCAGACCGCGATTTCGGAATCGTTGGTGTTCAGCGTGATTTCGGTGCACAGGTTGGAGCTGTGGACGACGCCGACGTGCTGCTGCGGGGAACGGATGTTGCACGGATCCTTGAAAGTGATCCAGGGATGGCCGGTCTCGAACAGCATGGACAGCATCTTGCGCCACAGGTCGAGCGCCTGGATCTTCTTGAACAGCCTCAGTTCGCCGCGAGCGGCCTTGGCTTCATACGCGGTGTAGGCTTCCTCGAAGGCGCGACCGAACTTGTCGTGCAGGTCGGGCACATCGCTCGGGGAGAACAGGGTCCACTCGCCTTTTTCCATCACGCGCTTCATGAACAGGTCGGGAATCCAGTTCGCGGTGTTCATGTCGTGGGTGCGACGGCGGTCGTCACCGGTGTTCTTGCGCAGGTCGAGGAATTCCTCGATGTCCATGTGCCAGGTTTCCAGGTAGGCACAGACCGCGCCCTTGCGCTTGCCGCCCTGGTTGACGGCGACGGCGGTATCGTTGACCACTTTCAGGAACGGAACCACACCCTGCGACTTGCCGTTGGTGCCTTTGATATGAGCGCCGAGCGCGCGGACCGGGGTCCAGTCGTTGCCCAGGCCGCCGGCGAACTTGGCCAGCAGCGCGTTCTCTTTAATAGCTTCGTAGATGCCGTCCAGATCATCCGACACCGTGGTCAGGTAGCAGGAAGACAACTGGGAGCGCTGGGTGCCGGAGTTGAACAGCGTCGGCGTCGAGCTCATGAAGTCGAAGGACGACAGCAGGTTGTAGAACTCGATGGCGCGGGCTTCGCGGTCGATCTCGTTCAGTGCCAGGCCCATCGCGACGCGCATGTAGAAGGCTTGCGGCATTTCGATGCGAGTGCCGTCGATGTGCAGGAAGTAGCGGTCGTACAGGGTTTGCAGGCCGAGGTAGCCGAACTGCAGGTCGCGTTCCGGCTGCAGCGCATTGGCCAGCTTGGCCAGATCGAACTGGGCCAGCTTGGTATCGAGCAGGTCGGCTTCGATGCCCTTCTTGATGTATTTCGGGAAGTAATCGACATAGTGCGCAGCGGCGTCGGCCTGCGCCACCTCCTGGCCGAACACTTCCTTGCGAATGGTGTGCATCAGCAGGCGTGCGGTCACCTTGCTGTAGGCCGGGTCCTTTTCCATCAGCGCGCGGGCAGCCAGGATGGCGGACTTGTGCAGCTCTTCGACAGGCACGCCGTCGTACAGATTCTTCACGGTCTCGGCAAGAATCGCTTCGGCATCGACATGCTTTTCCAGACCGACGCAGGCAGCAATGATCAGGGTGCGGACTTCGTTCAGGTCCAGCGGACGGCTCTGCCCATTTTCAGTAACGCGAATTTGCAGCGCTTCTGCCGGCTTGGCGGCTTGCTGCTGGGCGCGCTCTTCCATGCGCTTGGCGCGATACAGCACGTAGGCGCGGGCGACGTCATGCTCACCGGAACGCATCAACGCGAGTTCGACCTGGTCCTGCACATCTTCGATGTGGAAGGTACCGCCGGCTGGCTGGCGGCGCACCAGCGCGGACACCACACCAGCGGTGAGCTGCTCCACCAGCTCGCGAACGCGGGCCGATGCCGCGCCCTGCCCGCCGTTCACGGCGAGGAAGGCCTTGGTCATGGCGATGGAAATCTTGGACGGCTCGAAGCCCACTACCGCACCGTTGCGGCGGATGATCTTGTAGTCGCCGAGCGAAACAGACATGTTCGGAGAGGAGGAGGTGCCGGTCTGCGTAGAAGTGGCCACGCCGTAGTCGACGGGGGACTTCAGGGAAATTTCTTGAGGTGAGTGCATCGAGCCTCCTAAGCTAAGTAGTTCCGCAGCTTTGCTGCTTGTGGTTATTTAATTAGAACCCCTGCTGCTGCCTGGGTTCACCGGCACTTTTTGCAGATGCTCATACACACCGCGACATCAATGCGGGCTATCTGGCATCCAGTGGGGAGAGCTGTTCACGGCCCGCCCAAAACACTTGCTTGCATTGAGTAACCAACTGAACAGCCCTAGAAAGGGAAAATCGCACAACACTATATCTAGTGGTTTAGCGTGCGATCGGAACTAATTCTAGTGCCTGGTGATCGATGATGCAATACCTTTTTTATGGGGCAGGCACCACTTTCGATGCTGCGATGCAGTTGACTTTTTACGCGGAATGGTCAGGGAATTTGAGCGCGGCCAACTCGATTTGAAGGGCTGTGTTTTGAATCAAGGACTTGCGGAAACGCTCCCAATCAAAGAAAGGACCCGGGTCGGTTTTGCGGCCGGGCGCGATATGTTCATGGCCGGCGACGTTTGCGAACGAATAGCGTGCGCGCAGTGCGGTGGTGAGCGCGGCAAGCGAATCATATTGAAATGACTCAAATGCCTGGAAGTCTGTGCCCTCCAGTTCGATCCCGATCGAAAAATCGTTGCAGCGCTCGCGGCCGCGGAAGTTGGAAACGCCGGCGTGCCAGGCCCGATCATTCGCCGAAACAAACTGGATGACCTCGCCATTGCGGCGGATCAGGAAGTGCGCAGATACGCGCAGGTTGCGCAGCTGGTCGAAATACGGGTGCGCATCGCAATCGAGTCGGTTGGTGAAAAGATCAGCGATGTAGGATCCGCCGAATTCGCCGGGTGGCAGGCTGATGTTATGGATGACGAGCAGATCGATGACGGTGCCATCGGCGCGCGCATCAAAGTTGGGCGAGGGAATGCGCGTCGCTTCGGGACACCATCCGTCCTGGCCTATCGTATAGCGGTTCATGTATCGGGCTCGTGGATGGACAAGCGCTGCATGCGGTAACGCAACTGGCGGAAACTGATGCCGAGCAGCTCGGCAGCCTGGGTGCGATTGAAGTGGGTCTTGGCCAGCGCACGGCGGATGACGTCTCGCTCGACATCGTCGAGATAATCAGGAAGCGACGACGGAATCTCGTCATTCGCCGGGAGCTCTTTTGCCCGCACTGCCGCGGACTCGACGGCCGCAGGCTCCGATGCCGTCAGCGGCGCGGGCGCCTCCGTCCGCACCGAAGGCTCAGGTACCGGCACATTGACCGGTACCGGAGCAACCGCCCTGAGCGCAAGATCCGCTACCTCGATCACGCCATCGTTGGCGAAGGCCAGCGCGCGTTCGAGGATGTTTTCAAGTTCTCGCACATTGCCCGGAAAGGAATAGGCACGGAGCGCATCCAGCGCCCCCGGTGCCAGGACAGCGCGCGTGCCGGAGGGGGCGAGCCGCGCGAGCACGGTGTCCGCCAGCAAGCCGACATCGTCAAGACGCTCACGCAGCGGCGGCAGGTGCAGCTCGATCACATTGAGCCGGTAATACAAGTCTTGCCGGAAGCGGCCCTTCTCGACACATTCGGCCAGGTTCTGATGCGTAGCGCTGATCAAGCGCACATCGACCGGCTCTTCCATCGTGGCGCCGACCTTGCGCACCCGGCGCTCCTGGATCGCACGCAGCAGCTTGACCTGCATCGGCAGCGGCAGGTCGGCGACTTCGTCGAGCATCAAAGTGCCGCCGTTGGCCGCCTGGAAAAAACCGTCGCGATCATCGCTGGCGCCGGTGAAGGCTCCCTTGCGATAGCCGAAGAACTCGGCTTCCATCAGGGCTTCAGGAATGGCGCCGCAGTTGACGGCGATAAAAGGTTTGTCGGCCCGCGCGCTGTGCGCATGGATATCGCGCGCCGCCAGTTCCTTGCCGCTGCCGGACTCGCCGGTGATCGCGACTGGTGCCATGCTGCGCGCGAGTCGCTCGATCTGGGCGCGCAAATCCTGTATGGCCGCCGAGCGGCCGATCAACCGCGACTGTACCGCACTGCCCTGTCCGCCCAAGGGAACAGCTTCGGTCTTGTGCATGCGCAGCGCAGATTGCACCATCAGGCGCAACTGGTCGAGTCCGACGGGCTTGGTGAGATAGTCGAATGCACCGGCTTTCAGCGCGGCAACCGCATTCTCGGCGCTGCCGAAAGCCGTGATGACGGCGATCGGAATATTCTTGCAGCTGGCTGTCACTTCCCGCACCAGCTCGATGCCCATGCCGTCCGGCAGGCGCATGTCGGTCAGCACCAGCGCATAATCGGCGCGGCCTAAACAGGCGCGGGCGGCGGCGAGACTTTCCGCGCAGTCGACATCCAGCCCCATCTTGAGGAGCGTAATCTCGAGCAATTCGCGCAGGTCGGCCTCATCATCGACCACCAGGATACGGGGAGATGTCATCGCTGTATTTCTAGTACGGTTCCTGGACTGCGAACGTGATCACGAACCTGCCGCTCGGCTCGCCCGCTTCGGCAAAGCCATCCACGCGATATTCGTAATCCAGCATCGCACCGTTATTCAAACACAATTCCCGCGCCACGTAGAGTCCCAGTCCGGTGCCCTTGCTGGAGGTCGTGTAGAACGGCTCGAACAGATGGGCGCGCACTTCCGGTGCGATCGTCGGCCCGTCGTCGCGCACATGCAGCTCGAGCCGGTTGCGCTGGGAGGTGACGGCGTGGACCACAATGCTGCCGTCCTGGCCGCTGGCATAGCGCAGAGCATTCGACAGCAGGTTGACGATCACTTCGCGCAAATGCAGGGGATCGAAGCGCACACGGTGGTAGCCGGTTGCGGCGACCGAAATCAGGCCCGGCCGCACCGCATGGGTCTCGTTGAACTCGGCCAGCAGTTCGGCAAGGAATGCGGCAAGCGACAGCGGTTCATGCTGAGAATGCGCCTTGCGCGACAGTTTCAGGATGTCCTCGATCATCCGGTTCAGGCGCACCACGTTGTCGCTCACGATATTGAGCAGGCGAAGCTGTGTCTTTTCCTGGACGTCTTCCTTCATCAGGGATGCGGCGTGAGAAATCGCGGACAGCGGGTTGCGCACTTCGTGGGCGATGCTGGCAGTCAGCCGCCCCATCGACGCCAGCTTGAGCTGTTGCGCCCGGTTCTCGATTTCGGTGACGTCCTGCAGGAAGATCACGGCGCGGTCGTCCGACAGTCCTTCGGTTTCGACCTTCGCAAAGCGTATCTTCAGGTGCGCAACGAAATCGCGCCGCGCGCCTTGTCCATGCAAGGCTGCAATGTCGTCGCCCGGCTTGATCGTGACGAACCCCGACTCCGCCTGCCCTCCGCCGAATTGCCATTGCCGGTAGGCGGCAGTGATCGGCGCCAGCGAAGGCATGTCTTCCAGGCTGAAACGCGGCTGACCGTAGGCGACCGAGAGACCAAGCATGCGTTCGACGGCCGGATTGCCGGCAAACACTTCGGTATTGCGGCCCACCACCAGGATGCCGTCGCCCATGTCGGCGATCACCAGCCGGTTGATCGCTTCCTGCATCTGCAGGTCACGTCCGCGTTGGGCCGCCAGCGCTTCCTGCCGGATCAGTTTCGCGGCAAGGCGATTGATCAGGAAAATAGCGGCGAACAACGCTGCTCCATACAAGCCGGCTCGCGACATCGACGCATCCGAGATCGCATGCAGGATTTCGTAGGCGCTCTCACCCAGCAGGATCAGCGTCACTACCGATACGAAGAACAGCGCGGGGATGAGCGGCGTCAGGATGGCGCAGCCTGCCAGCGGGAACAGATAGAGGATGGCAAGGCCGCTGCGCACGCCGCCCGCCACGATATACAGGATGGAAATGGCGGCGATATCGATTGCCATCTGCACCAGCAGTTGGAGCATGAAGCGCCGCTGCGCATAGACCGACAACAGGGCGAACAGGAGGGAAGCTGCCAGGTAAAGAATGCCGCCTTCCCAGTTGGCAGCCGAGCCGACCCCGCCCACCTCGCGCATCGCGCTGAAGGCGACATAGGTCAGGACAATGAAAGCGATCGCTACTCGGGTGACGCAAAAAGTCTGCAGCGTCTTCCAAAAAGTTTCGCGCGTGCCGGCCGGCGGCCCTTGGGTGGAAAGCATCAAAGGCATCGCGGAGATGGCGCGACGACCACTAGGATACGTGGCGCAAACGGTGTTCCTCGCTGCAGAACACCTTGCCGGACGCAGTGAACACCGCCTCCGATTCAGGGATGTAGGTACCGCAATGCTCGCACTGGCGCATCGCCTCGACACCGCCAGCCGCCCGTGCAGTTGCCGACGGCCCGGTCGCCGTTTTTTTGCTGCGCATCATCCAGATGAGCAGCACGATAAACAATGCCCAAAGCAGGAATTTCACACGATGCTCCTGTGCAGTACGACTTCCAGCACGAAGCGGCTGCCCACATAGGCAAGCAGCAGCGTGGCAAAGCCGGTCAGCGTGAAGCGCAATGCAGTCTTGCCGCGCCAGCCGCGCCACACACGTCCCGCCAGCAGGGAGCCGAACAGGACCCACGAGAGAAGCGTGAATACCGTCTTGTGGTCCCAGCGAAACGCCATGCCGAACAATTGCTCGGAGAATACGATCCCGGACAACACGGTCAGGGTCAGCAGGGAAAAGCCGAAGGCGATCAGGCGGAACAGCAGGCGTTCCATGGTCAGCAGCGCGGGCAGGCGGTCGATCGCCGTATTGAGCCAGCCTGTCTTCGCGGCACCCGCTGGCGCGTGCAGTCGCGATTCCTGCAACGCCATCAATACCGCATGGAAGGCTGCGATGGTAAGCGTGCTGTAGGCCAGTATGGCAATGGCAACATGCCAGGGAAACAAGGCTGACTTGCCTTGCAACGGAACCACATTACCCGGAAACAGCAACGGCAACAGGACTGCCACGGCTGCCGACGGCAGCACCAGGACGCGCAAGCCATCGAGAGAAAAGTTGCGATTTTCCAGCCAGTAGGCGGCAACCGATATCCACAAGGTCGCTGACAGCACCAGCGCAAACCCGATACGCAGCGAATCCGTACCGATCATGTCGGCCGAGAGCGCACCGCCATGGAGCAGCCACGCGACCGCAGTGCCGCCCGCGATCGCTGCACGCCGTTGCGACGGCAGGACGGCGCAAACACCGTAAAGCAAAGCGGCAAGAATGAAGAAAAAGGTAAACATCGGTCGGTGATGTGGGCGGTTGGGGCCGAATGATCAGACCCTGAGTTTACACCATGTGCCCCCTGCCCTTTCATGCAGGAATCCGCCTTTCGCCACAACATGGTCAATCTGCCATCCGGCCAGCGTTCAACTGATATTTCTTCAACTTGTCGTACAGGGTTTTTTTCGGCACGCCAAGTGCTTCTGCGGTATTGGCTACGTTGCCGTCATGGCTTGCCAGTGCTTCAGAAATCAATGCCTTTTCGTACGCATCAACCCGTTGCGGCAAGGTATCCGCCGCAGCCGAACCGGCACCAGGCGCGGCTGCCGGTTCGGCCACGCCCAGCACCAGCCGATCGGCAAAATTGCGCAGTTCGCGCACATTGCCCGGCCAGTCGCGAGCCTGCCATCCGGCCATCTGCAGCGGCGTCCATTGCGGCACCGGCCGCTGGTAACGGATGGCCGCCCCTTGCACGAAATGCGCCAGCAGCAGGGGAATATCCTCGCGCCGCTCCGCCAGCCGCGGCAAGTCGATACTTACCACACCGATGCGGTAGTACAGATCCTCGCGGAATCGGCCTTCGGCGCTGGCCTGCACCAGGTCCGCCTTGCTGGCAGCAATTACCCGGCAATCGATGTTGATCGGATCATTTCCTCCCAGCCGCTCCAGCCGCCGCTCCTGCAGCACGCGCAGCAGCTTGACCTGCAGCGACAGCGGCATGGTTTCGATTTCGTCGAGGAATATCGTCCCGCCATTGGCATATTCCAGCTTGCCGATGCGACGCTTTTGCGCGCTGGTGAAAGCGCCCGCTTCATGGCCGAAGATTTCGCTTTCAAAGACCGATTCCGGCAGTGCGCCGCAATTGATCGCGACGAACGGCCCTTTGCGCCCGCTCGCTGCATGCAACTGTCGCGCCACAACTTCCTTGCCAGTGCCGGTCTGGCCGTTGATGAGAATGTCTGCGTTCGTCGGGCCGACCGACCGGATCAGCATGCGTACGCGTTCGATGGCGTGCGACTGTCCGATAAGCGACGGCATGTCGGGATGCGACATCCAGGCAGCCTTCAACCGCTGGTTCTCCAGCACCAGCCGCCGTTTTTCCTGGGCGCGCCGCGCCGTTTCCAGAAGGCGTTCAGAGGCGAAAGGTTTCTCGATGAAATCGTAGGCGCCGGCGCGCATGGCTTCCACCGCCATACTGACGTCGCCGTGCCCGGTCACGACAATCACTGGCAAATCCGGATCGAGCGCGACCACCTCCGACAACAGTTCGAGACCGCTGCGTCCCGGCAGGCGCACGTCTGTCACCACCACGCCGGAAAAACCGGGCTGCAGCCAGCGCTGTGCTTCTTCCACACTGCCGAAAGCATGCACATTGAAGCCACCAAGTTCCAGTGTCTGCGCAGCGGCCATGCGCAACGCCTGTTCATCTTCGATCAATATCGCTTCGCCGGTCGACTCATGCGTCTGCATGTCCGCCTCCTTCATTGTTGGTATCCGCAAGCGGCAAGCGTACGATGAACTCGGCGCCGCCGCCTTCATGATTGCGCGCGGTCAACTGGCCGTTCATCGCCTGCACGATCGATGACGATATCGCCAGCCCGAGACCCAGGCCCTTGCCGGATGCCTTGGTGGTGTAGAAAGGTTCGAAAAGATGCTGGGCCACTTGGTCCGGTATGCCGGCACCGCTGTCCCGCACACGGATCACCGCTTCGCTGCCCTCGCGATCGAGAATCACCGCCACGCGACGCGACGTCGCAACTTCGACTGCATCGACCGCGTTGCGCAGGATGTTGATAAGTACCTGCTCCATCCGCACAGCATCACCGATCACTTCGGCGGGCACGCGGACATCGATACTGAATTCAACCTCCAGCCGGTGCAGATCGCTATCGAGCAGCATCGCGGAAGATCGAATCACCTGCGCAAGGTCGACCCTGGTCGGCGTGTCATGACTCTTGCGCGCAAAACCTTTCAACTGCGAAATGATGATGCCCATACGCGCACTGGCAGCACTGATCTGTGCCAGGTTCTCGCTGGCCCGTTCGGCACGGCCGCGCTCGAGAAAGGTAATCGCATTGTCGGCAAATGCGCGGATGGCGGCGAGCGGCTGGTTCAATTCGTGAGTGACGCCGGCCGCCATCTGCCCCAGCATTGCCAGCTTGCCGGCCTGCACCAGTTCGTTTTGCGTGGTGCGCAGCATCTGTTCGGTCTCCTGCAGCTTGGCGTACTTGGATTCCAGGCTTTGGTTGGCATGCAACAGTTCCTCGGTACGCTGCGCGATGCGTCGGTCGAGTTCCTCCGCTGCCTTCTGCAAGGCCTTGCGCGATTCGATACGTTCCTCAAGCCGGCGTCGACGCTGGTGTGCCGCCCAGTATCCGAGCGCGGCCAACGCGAACACCAGGGCCGCGGTCGCCGCCGAGTAGCCTGCCACACGCATCACGCGAGTCTGCGACGGGAACAACATGAGTTGCCATTCGAGGCGTCCTACCGGCCTGGCGACGAATTCGCCGAAACCGGCACCTTCCTTTTTCGGCAACGCGGACAACGGCTGGATGGCTTGCCCGGCGTACTGCAGAGTATCGGCGAGATCGCGTCGCGCCTGTTCGTCGAGGGGACGCAAGCTGTGGTATTTCCAAGGTTCCCGGTTGCTGAGGAAGACCACACCGCTGCGATCGGCCAACGCGATCGGCTCCTCGCTGCTGTGCCATGCGCGCTCGAATTCCACAAGGCTGATCTTGACGGCGATCACGCCGATCGGTGCACTGCCCTTGCGCGGCAATTCGAGCGGATACACCGGCTGCGCGATGAAGTAGCCGGGCTCGCCCGTCGTGTTACCAATACCGTAGAACCTGCCGGCACGGCCGGCGATCGCTTCGATGAAGTAGGGGCGGAAGCGGAAATTCTTGCCGACGAAGCTGAGCGTCTGGTCCCAGTTGCTGGATGCCAGCGTATTGCCCTCACGGTCCATCAGGTAGATCGCCGCCACCTTGGAATGCTGCTGGATCGCTTGCAACGCCAGGTTGAGCCGGCTGTTGACCGACGGGTCCGGGCGCAGCAGGGCATGCACCACATCGGGATGAAAGGAAAGCGTGTACGGCAGCGTCTCGAATTTCTCGAGGGCGGATTCAAGGTCGAGCGCAATGATCCGCAGTTGACGGTCGGCGGCCGCGTTGATGTCGCCGCTCGCCTTGCGTGCCGCGATCAGATAGACGGCGCAAATCAATGCAGCGGCAAAAAACGCCATCGCGACTGCCAGCCCTCGTTGTCTCACTACTCTCATTCGATCCGCATCGCCTTGTACAAAGCATGCACACCAGTCGTGTGTCACTGCAGCCTTGGGAATATTACCTCCTTGGACGGCCGGATGAGCGGCTTCCGGAGTGTAAACAGTCATCCAGCGTAGGAACGATGCTATTCCTGTAGCCGATAACAGCAACATTAACGCGAACCCTTTCCTTACCATCGACGCCTCCTCGAAGCGAGCGTGAATGCCGGTCTTTTCCTCTGGACAATGCAGCCTTCATGCCATCGCCTGCTGTGCCGTCTCGTAGAGGGACACATGTGGCGATCCGGCGGCATGCCGTGCCGTTTTCCGCACGGGGCATGAGCACGCTGTGCGGATTCCCGCCCGCAGCCGGGGTCGGCGTATCGGGTAAAATGACGCCATTCCCGCGGCTTCCCGATGAGCCGCCCCGCCCCCCTTTCTTGACAGTTCAATACCCATGCTCGACAACCTGACCCAACGACTGGCGAAAGTCGTCAAAACCATGCGCGGCGAAGCCCGCCTGACGGAAGCCAATACCGCCGAGATGCTCCGCGAGGTTCGCCTGGCGCTGCTGGAAGCCGACGTTGCCCTGCCCGCCGTGCGCGAATTCATTTCCCGCGTGAAGGAAAAGGCGATGGGCGAGGAAGTGGTCGGATCGCTCACGCCCGGCCAGGCGCTGGTCGGTGTGGTGCAGCGCGAGCTGGCCGCGATCATGGGCGCAGACCTCGGTCCCGAGGCATCGCAGCTCAATTTCGCGACCCAGCCGCCGGCGATCATCCTGATGGCCGGCCTGCAGGGTGCCGGTAAAACCACCACCGTCGGCAAGCTGGCGAAATACCTGCGCGAAAACTTCAAGAAGAAGGTGCTGACCGTCTCCACCGACGTCTACCGCCCGGCGGCAATCGGCCAGCTGCAGACGGTCACCAGCCAGGTCGGCGCCGACTTCTTCCCCTCGAACGCGAGCGACAAGCCGGTCGATATCGCGCTGGCGGCTCTCGATTATGCGACGAAGCACTACCACGACGTGCTCATCGTCGACACCGCTGGCCGTCTTGGCATCGACGAGGCGATGATGCAGGAGATTGCCGCCCTGCATGCCGCGCTGAAACCGATCGAGACGCTGTTCGTGGTCGACGCCATGCTCGGTCAGGATGCCATCAATACCGCCAAAGCCTTCAACGATGCCCTGCCGCTGACCGGCGTGGTGCTGACCAAGCTCGACGGCGACGCGCGCGGCGGTGCCGCACTGTCGGTGCGCCATGTGACCGGCAAGCCGGTGAAGTTCACCGGCGTGGCCGAGAAGCTCGACGGTCTTGAAGCCTTCGACCCGACCCGCATGGCCAACCGCATCCTCGGCATGGGAGACATCCTCGCACTCGTCGAAGAAGCGAAGAAGGGCGTCGACTTGGAAGCTGCCAAGGGTTTGGCAGATAAGATCAAGGTCGGCGGCAAGTTCGACCTGAACGATTTCAAGGCGCAAATCTCGCAGATGAAAAAAATGGGCGGGCTGTCCGGCCTGATGGACAAGCTGCCGGCGCAGTTTCAGCAGGCCGCCGGCAACGCCGACATGGGCCAGGCGGAAAAGCAGATCCGCCGCATGGAAGGCATCATCAATTCCATGACGCCGCAGGAGCGCGCCAAGCCGGAATTGATCAAGGCATCCCGCAAGCGTCGCATCGCTGCTGGCGCCGGGGTGCAGGTGCAGGAGGTGAACCGCATGCTGTCCCAGTTCGAGCAGATGCAATCCATGATGAAGAAGCTCAAGGGTGGCGGCCTGATGAAGATGATGCGCGGCATGAAGGGCATGCTGCCCGGTATGCGCTGAACCCAAAACGTCCTTTTTCCCCTCTCCCGCCGCCCGTATGGGCGGCGCGGTCTTTCTGCCTCCGGCTCTACTCGGCTCTGACAATTCGCGACCCCACCACGATATTCATTCTTGAGACACAGCGTTTCGAGACGACTGGAGGGCATAGGTCATTCTTCCCGCGTGACCGCCGCCGATGAGAAATCGCAAGGAACGGCCCGCTTCGACAGCATGAGCAAGCGCTGAAGAATCCGTCTTGCAAATGCATTCGCAAGAGACGCAACCAGCACGGAAGCACATTCACCGTTGACACC
>DASVLM010000471.1:0-7812 GCA_036384875.1 Noviherbaspirillum sp. | reverse complement strand
CCGTGTTCGCATTGTGCGCAGTCCTGACAGTTGTCTGGCTTATAATTGCCGCGAACATGAAGAGCCTGCCGCGGCGCGGGGCGGCAGCGGCGCAGTAAGCCGCCGGAACACGTAAACCATATATTGAGCAAGCATTAGGAGAAATTCATGGCATCGGTCAACAAAGTCATCATCGTCGGCAACCTGGGCCGCGACCCGGAAACCCGCTATATGCCGAACGGCGATGCTGTTACCAACGTTGCCGTCGCGACGACGGAATCGTGGAAGGACAAGAACACCGGTGAAAAGAAGGAATTGACCGAGTGGCACCGCATCACCTTTTATCGCAAGCTTGCGGAAATTGCCGGTCAGTACCTGAAGAAGGGCTCGCAAGTCTACGTCGAAGGCAAGTTGCAGACACGCAAATGGACCGACAAGGACGGCAACGAGCGTTACACTACCGAAATCATTGCCGACACAATGCAGATGCTCGGCAGCCGGCAGGGCATGGGTGGCGGCGCGCCGGCGATGGATGACGATTACGGCAGCAGCGCACCGGCACCGCGCCAGAACGCAAGCAGCGGTGGTGGCGCACGCAGTGCACCTTCCCGTCCGGCACCGAACTTCAGCGACATGGATGACGACATCCCGTTCTAAGGTTTTCCTGAAAACGCAAAAAAATGCCCCTGTCCGGGGCATTTTTTATGTGCATTACTCGTCATGATGTTTCTTTTGCGGTAATTTCTGCACTAAGATTTCAGTCAAGGCCGATTTCACGGCTGCAATTTGTTAAGATCGCTTTACGGTGCGGGTCAACGCCAAGCCGCCGCCGACGAACCATCCAAGCTCTTCAATCAATGTTTTCTATACGCCGCGATCGGCAAGATGCCGCAGCCAGAACGCAACTGGAAAGCCTGATGGAGGCTGCCGGCGACGCTGTATTTCGACTGTCGGCGGACGGACATATTCTCTACGCCAGCAAGCGGGCGATCGAACTCATCAATCCGAGCAGCAGTCTCGTCGGCCAGCCGATGTCGAGCGTCGTGCTGCCGGCGGACCATCCTGCAATCGGCGTGGCGATTGCGCAGGCCCTGGGCGCTGCCAGTCCCAGCCGCGTCAATGTGCGCGTCAAGACCTTGGCCACTTCACTGTGGATCGAATTGCAGGTCATGGCCTATCCCGGACCGGAAGGCGACACCGAACTGCTCGCCGTGGGCCGCGACATCTCCAGCCAGCAGGCGACCGAAGAGCGCTTGCGTCACATGGCGACCCATGATGCGCTGACGGGCCTGCCCAACCGCTCCCTGCTGTCCGACCGCATCCGCATGGCCATTGCTCAGGCGCGCCGCACCAGCCGCGGCTTTTCAGTGCTGGCCTTGGATCTCGACGGCTTCAAGAAGGTCAACGACGCGCTTGGTCACCCGGTCGGCGATGCGCTCCTGCGCGTGGCCGCCATGCGCCTGTCGGACACGTTGCGTGACGTGGATACCCTCGCGCGCGTGGGCGGCGACGAATTCGTGGTGGTATTGCCGGGTGCGATCTCCGAAAACGAAATCCAGATCATCGGCCGCCGCATGATTTCCACCATGCAGCTGCCCTTTGAAATCCAGGGGCATACGCTGTACGTGGGCACGTCGATCGGCGCCGCCATCTTCCCGGAGCATGGCGACAGCGAGGTCAAGTTGCTGGCGCACGCCGATACCGCGATGTACCGCGCCAAGGAAACCGGCAAGGCGCGCTGCGTGGTCTACAGCCAGGAAAAATTCACCCAGCCGGAACACGATGTGTCGATGGAAGCGGCGATGTTCCAGGCGGTCCGCGACGGCGAATTCCTCCTGCATTACCAGCCCTTCGTCGATGCGCGCACGCGGCAGATCATGGGATTCGAGGCGCTGATGCGCTGGCAGCGACCGGGGCAAGGGATGGTGCCGCCGGTGCAGTTCATTCCGATGGCCGAGAGCAACGGCCTGATCAATTTGCTGGGTGCGTGGGCGATGAAGTCGGCCTGCGTGCAAATACGGCGCTTCGAGGAAGTGGCCAAACGCCCGTTGTATGTCTCGGTGAACGTCAGCCCGCGTCAGTTCCGCAACGATCAGTTCCTCGACATCGTCGACGAGGCAATCAGGCTGTCGGGCCTTGACGGTCAGCAACTGTTGCTGGAAATTACCGAAGGCATCCTGATGTCCGACCCGGAACATGCAGAAACCTTGCTGACTGCCATGCTTGAACGCAACGTACGGATTGCGATCGACGATTTCGGTACCGGCTATTCTTCGCTCGCCTATCTCAAGCGTTTCCCGATCGCGACGCTGAAGATTGATCGCGCTTTCATCAAGGATCTGCCGGCATCGGTCAAGGATGTCGCCATCTGCAACGTAGTACTAAGTCTGGCCAACCATTTGAATCTTTCGACGGTCGCCGAAGGCGTGGAGAACGACGAGCAGTTGCGCTTCCTGGCACAGCACGGCTGCGGGCTCATCCAGGGATACCTGACCGGACGGCCAATGCTGCCTGACGACATCATCCCGTTGTTGCAAGCTCAAACGCAGGAATTGCAGCCGGAGGTCGCCAAATGAATTCACAGGTAGCTGCCGCTCGCAACATCGCCGACCAGGCTCGCGCCGACAAGACCATGGAACTGCTCTGGACGCGCGTACGCCAGCGCGGCGACCTGCCGGGATTTTCGAAGGTCGTCGGCGCCATCATTGCCGCCATGCGCGGCGACGACGACCGCGAATTCAACATGACGCGCACGGTGCTGCAGGATCCGGCGTTGACGCAAAAGGTATTGCGCCTTGCAAACAGCGCGATGTACTCCGTTTTCGGGCAAGGCATCAATACAGTGTCGAAAGCAGTAATTGTGCTCGGCACGGAAACGATCGGCCACCTTGCGCTCGGCCTCAAGCTGATTGACGGACTCTCCGATGCATCGTCGGATTCGGCGGCTGCCAGGAATGAACTCGAAAAGGCGGTGCTTGCCGGCCATATCGCGCGGCAGGTGGTTTCCACAGCCAGTACGCGCGATGCGGAAGAGGCGGTTGTGTGTTCCATGCTGCATTCGCTGGGCCGGATGATGACCACCTTCTACCTGCCGGAACGCTGGCAGGAAGTGCAGGACAGGATGCGGGAAACCGGCGCGGATGAAATGGAAGCGGCGGCGCAGGTGTTCGGTCTCGGACTGGATGAAGTCGGACGCCTGGCAGCGCGCCAGTGGGGATTGCCGGCCGATATCGTCCGGACCTTGCAGGACATGCCTCCCAAACCGGTCGGCGAACCGCTCGATCATGTCGATTGGGTTGCTGCTGTATCGACCCTGTCGTCCCATTGCGCTGCAGCGCTGTGTAATGATGAGCAGGATGTGGGCGAAGCGCTGCACAAGCTTGCCGGCGGTTATGCCGACATGCTCGGCATGGAAGTGACCCAGGTGCTGTCCGCGGTGGAAACCGCGCAGCGTACTGCGGTCGAAGAGGACGCGGTAGCAGTGCGTCCCCTCAAACGCGGCGAGGCGCGGGCGGAATCACGCAGTGGAAAGCTCTCGAATGTTCCTGCCTCCCCGGCTGGCAAACCCGCTGATGCGGCTGCGATCCTGACGCGCGGCGTGGCCGATATTCGCGGCGCCATGCAATCGGCAAGTACCACGCAATTGCTGACCATGGCACTGGAAACGGTGTACCAGGGCCTCGGTTTCAGCCGTGCCGTGGCCTTCCTGCGCAATCAGGATCGCCAGCAATACAGTGCACGCATGTGCTTCGGCGACGGTCTGCAGGAGTTGATGCCCAGGCTGGTGTTTGGCGATGCCTACCAGCCGGACGTATTCCACGCAGCGCTGGCGAACGACAAGATGATCTTCGTCGAGAATGCGCAAGACCCAGGTTTCATCAGCAAGGTGCCGCGCTGGTGGCGCGATGCCTTGCCCACCGTACGCAGTTTCATGGTTTTGCCGCTTACCATTAATCGCCAGCCTGTCGGCTTCATCTATGGCGACTGGGATATTTCCCGCCCCGCTGCTCGGATAGAGCAAGCGGAAGTGACGCCGCTTAACGAATTGCGCCTGCTCGTGATGCGTGCCTTCGAGGTCCGTCGCCAGATGGAACCGGCATGGGCGCGAACCCTTTCCTGATCTGTTGCGGATCTCCATCTTGTTTGACTTTTTGCAATAAAAATACGTTACGGAAATGATAATTTCCTACTCGCATATGGTAGCGAGTTGCATCTGCTGGTAAATTCATTGTTTTTTTAACAATAAAGGCCGGGCATGAAGGAAATGATCGTAGCGGCGTCCATCGTCGTCGGTGGAATGCTCTTCTGGCTCTACCTGCACCGCGAGAAGCCGGTGAGGTTCCGTAAAAAGCCGGTTCTGACGGGTGGTGAACTCGACTTTTTCCACTGTCTGCGCGATGCCTTGCCGGAATGCACCGTGTGCCCGCAAGTGTCGATTTCCGCCTTGATCGAGCCGACCGGGGTAGGTCCTTCACGCCAGAAAGCGCAGGCTCAGCTTGGTGCAAAACGTGTCGGATATGCCATATTCGACGAAGACATGAAACTGATCGCCGTGGTCGAATACGAGCATCGCTCGCGGCTCAAGCGCAGCGACATATTGCGCGACGCCTGGTTTGCCAGCGCCGGCATCAGGACGATCCGTTTCCCGGCTCGCCGCTTGCCTTCCGAGGCGCAAATCAAGTCCCGGATTTTCACTCGCTCCGATTCGCGCAGAGTTTCATCTTACGTCGACTATCGCGAAGAAAAGGGCCTCGAATACCACCCGCTCAAGACGCCGTGGCGCAATACAGCCAACGCTCATCTGTAACGCCGGCGACCGGCATAATCCTCGCGGCGCGGTAGAATGCGGGCCACGGATCGTTCGCATTTCCACCATGGCCAGACTCCCGCGACTCGTCGTTCCCCACCAGCCGCATCAAGTCATCCAGACTGGCATCGATAGCCAGCCGGTATTCCGCGACGATGCTGATTACCAGGCGTTCCTCGGCTGGTTGCGAGAAGCATCCCGCCAATTCAAGGTGGCTATCCATGCCTACGTGCTTCTTCCCGCCGAGGTGCAACTGCTTGTTTCACCGACGGATGCGGACGGACTCGGTCGCATGATGCAATGGATCGGCAGGCAGTATGTCCCTTATTTCAATGCCAAATATCGAAGGACGGGAACGCTGTGGCAAGGGCGCTACCGTGCAACCGTGATCGAGTCGGCGCAGTACTTCCTTCCGTGCTGCCGGTACATCGAATCCGAACCTGTACGTTCCGGATTAGCCGCGGATCCGGAGCAGTACCGATGGTCAAGTTATGTTCATCATGCCGGTGTCCAGCCTGACCCGCTGATCACCGATCATGCACTCTACTGGGCGCTGGGAAACACGCCTTTTGACCGTGAAGCTGTCTACAAATCTTTGATGGAGCAGGGGCTTTCCACGTCCGAGGTCAATCTGTTCCGGACTGCAGCCCGCAAAGGCTGGCCCCTTGGGTCGGAAAAATTCAAGGCGGAATTGGAAAAGCAAATCAATCGCCGGGTGGCGCCAGCAAAGAGAGGGCGCCCCGTAAAGCCCCGCGCGCCATATACGTCGCCAGATTCCTGAAAACAAAACATGCATTTTCCGTCGGCATTAAACATCGACAGATTTACTCTGTCCCCAATAAAAACACTATTTTCTTGGTGCAAATTTTAATACGGCTCCGACCCTAATTATTTTGGTTGAACTATCTATTGCGCTGCACTATTCTTCAGACTTGGCACAACAAGTTGCGGAGAATTCTCATGCACGCGCAAGGTTTATACGATCCCACCAACGAACACGACGCCTGCGGCGTAGGCTTCATCGCCCATATCAAGGGCAAGAAGAGCCACTCGATCGTCGAGCAAGGCCTGTTGATCCTGAAGAATCTCGATCACCGGGGTGCGGTAGGCGCCGACAAGCTGATGGGCGACGGCGCGGGCATCCTGATCCAGATCCCGGATCAGTATTTCCGTGAAGAAATGGCAAAGCAGGGCGTAACCTTGCCGCCGCCGGGCGAGTATGGTGTGGGCATGATCTTCCTGCCGAAGGAGTATGCCTCGCGTATTGCCTGTGAGCAGGAAATCGAGCGTGCCGTGCTGGCGGAAGGCCAGGTTGTGCTCGGCTGGCGCGATGTGCCGGTCGACTTCGACATGCCGATGTCGCCGACGGTCCGTGCCAAAGAGCCGGTGATCCGCCAGATCTTCATCGGCCGCGGCCCGGACATCATGGTGACCGATGCGCTGGAGCGCAAGCTGTACGTTATCCGGAAGTCGTCCGGCCACGCCATCCAGGCGCTGAACCTGCTGCATGGCAAGGAATTCTTCGTGCCGTCGATGTCGGCACGCACCATCGTATACAAAGGCCTGCTGCTGGCTGACCAGGTCGGCGTGTATTACAAGGACCTGCAGGACCCGCGCTGCGTCTCCGCCCTGGCGCTCGTGCACCAGCGCTTCTCCACCAACACCTTCCCCGAGTGGCCGCTGGCCCACCCGTACCGCCTGATTGCGCACAACGGCGAAATCAACACCGTCAAGGGCAACTTCAACTGGATGCGTGCCCGCGAAGGCGTGATGAAGTCCGCCGTGCTGGGCGACGACCTGCAGAAGCTGTTCCCGCTGATTTATGAAGGCCAGTCCGATACCGCCTGCTTCGACAATGCGCTCGAACTGTTGCTGATGGCAGGTTATCCGCTCGCCCAGGCGATGATGATGATGATTCCGGAAGCGTGGGAAAACCACACGCTGATGGACGAAAACCGCCGCGCCTTCTATGAATACCATGCTGCGATGATGGAGCCGTGGGACGGTCCCGCCGCCATGGCCTTCACCGACGGTCGCCATATCGGCGGCACGCTCGACCGCAACGGCTTGCGTCCGGCGCGCTACATCATCACCGATGACGACTTTGTCGTGATGGCTTCCGAATCCGGCGTGCTGCCGATTCCCGAGTCGAAGATCATCAAGAAGTGGCGCCTGCAGCCGGGCAAGATGTTCCTCATCGATCTCGATGCCGGCCGCATCATCGACGACAAGGAGTTGAAGGACACCTACGCCAACGCCAAGCCCTACAAACAGTGGATCGAGTCCGTGCGCATCAAGCTCGACGAACTCGATGACGAGGCGGCAGAGCCGAAATCGAATGTGCCACTGCTGGATCGTCAGCAGGTGTTCGGCTACACCCAGGAAGACATCAAGTTCCTGCTGACGCCGATGGCCGCCGGCGGCGAAGAAGCCATCGGTTCCATGGGCAACGACTCGCCGCTGGCAGTCATGTCCAACAAGAACAAGACGCTGTACAACTACTTCAAGCAGCTGTTCGCGCAGGTGACGAACCCGCCGATCGACCCGATTCGCGAAGCGATGGTGATGTCGCTGGTGTCCTTCATTGGTCCGAAGCCGAACCTGCTGGACACCAACAACATCAACCCGCCGATGCGACTCGAAGTGTCGCAGCCGGTGCTCGACTACGCCGATATCGCGAAGCTGCGCAACATCAGCCAGCACACCGGCGGCAAATTCAAGTCGTATGAATTGAATATCTGCTATCCGGTTGCCTGGGGCAAGGAAGGCATCGAAGCGCGCCTCGCTTCGCTGTGCGCGAAGGCGGTCGACGCCGTCAAATCGGGCCACAACATCCTGATCATCTCCGACCGCAAGGTCGATGCAGACCAGGTCGCGATCCCGGCGCTGCTGGCAACGTCCGCCATCCACCTGCACCTCGTGAGCAAGGGCCTGCGCACGTCCACCGGCCTGGTGGTCGAGACCGGTTCTGCGCGCGAAACGCACCACTTCGCACTGCTCGGCGGTTACGGTGCGGAAGCTGTTAA
>DASVLM010000470.1:0-3594 GCA_036384875.1 Noviherbaspirillum sp. | reverse complement strand
CGCGACTTCCTTGAGCGACTTGTCGGCAATCGCCGCGATGCGCGGGTCCGAAGATGCGCTCAGGCGTTGCAGCAGCAGGTAATGCCAGGTATCGAAATAGAACTGGCGCGCCAGCGTGTCGGCATAGTTGCCGTTCGGCTGCTCGACCAGCAGCACGTTGCGGAAGGCATGCGCATCGCGCAGGAAGGCAAGCTTGTCTTCGTCGCGGCCAGCGCCTTCGATTTCGCCGGCATAGGAAAACCAGAAGCGTGCCTGCCCGATCAGGTCGAGCGCGACATTCGTCAGCGCCATGTCTTCTTCCAGCGCCGGGCCCTTGCCACACCATTCCGACAGCCGCTGGCTCAGCACCAGCGCGTTGTCCGCGAGGCGCAGCAGGTATTCGAATTTGGGATCTGCCATGGGGTTTGCCATATCGTGCCCGCCTTACAGGTTCTTCACTTCTTCCGGCATCGGGAAGAAGGTGGGATGGCGGTACACCTTGCTGTTGGAAGGCTCGAACAGCGCCGACTTGTCGCCGGGGCTGCTGGCAGTGATGTCGGCTGCCTTCACCACCCAGATGCTCACGCCTTCATTGCGGCGGGTATAGACGTCGCGCGCATTGTTGATTGCCATTTCGGCATCGGGCGCATGCAGGCTGCCCACATGCTTGTGCGCCAGGCCGTGCTGGCTGCGGATAAAGATTTCCCAGAGGGGCCATTCCTTGCTCATGTCTGTCTCCAGTGTGTTCGCTAAAGTGCGCCGGAAATGTGCTGGTTAAGCGGCCAGCGGCGCAGCGGCCTTGCGGCTGTCATGCTTTTCGGCATGGGCGACAAGCGCATCGCGGAACCATGCGCCGTCTTCGTAGGCCTTGACGCGGGTACGCAGGCGCTGGCGGTTGCAGGGCCCATTGCCGCGGATGACGTTGTTGAATTCTTCCCAGTCGATCTCACCGAACTCGTAGTGCTGGGTTTCTTCGTTCCAGCGCAGCTTGGGGTCGGGAATCGTGAGGCCGAGGAATTCGGCTTGCGGCACAGTCTGGTCGACCATCTTCTGGCGCAGCTCGTCGTTGGAGAACAGCTTGATGCGCCAGGCGGCGGATTGCGCACTGTTGACGGAATCGGCGTCGGAGGGGCCGAACATCATCAGCGCCGGCCACCACCAGCGATTGAGCGCATCCTGCGCCATCTGCTTCTGCTCCGGCGTGCCGTTGCACAGCGCCATCATGATGTCGTAGCCCTGGCGCGCATGGAAAGACTCCTCCTTGCAGACGCGAATCATCGCGCGGGCATACGGGCCATACGAGCAACGGCACAGCGGGATCTGGTTGATGATCGCGGAGCCGTCCACCAGCCAGCCGATGGCACCGATGTCGGCCCAGGTCAGCGTCGGGTAATTGAAGATGCTGGAATATTTCGCCTTGCCGGAATGCAGGTCGGCCAGCAGATCGTCGCGCGAGACGCCCAGCGTCTCGGCGGCGGAATACAGATACAGGCCGTGGCCGGCCTCATCCTGGATCTTGGCCAGCAGGATGGACTTGCGCTTCAGGGTCGGCGCACGCGTCACCCAATTGCCTTCCGGCAGCTGGCCGACGATCTCGGAATGCGCGTGCTGCGAAATCTGGCGGACCAGCGTCTTGCGATAGCCCTCCGGCATCCAGTCCTTCGGCTCCACCTTGACGCCGTCATCGACGCGCTGCTGAAAGGCGCGCTCTTGCGGTTCCATTTCTTCCAGCGACCGCAGTTTGCGGCTTCCGGTCTCGACCAGTTGTGCATACATGTGCGTTTTCCTCGTTTCCGTTTCTGCGTGCTTTTATGCCGCGATCCGCGCCCTTTTCCGGGGGTTTCTGCCGTCCGGGCGTCTTTTGTTTTCCTTGCTTTGGATCATTTACTTTTCGACGCTGCGGCGATTTCCATTGCTGAATCATATGATACGCTCAAAACTATGTAAACACCTTTTTCGGTATCAAATTAGTTTACTTGTATCCTGTTGAATTCTTTGTATCATTAAATCGTTTCGGGCCCGCGCCGAACTTCGGTATCATTAGGCGCCCGTACGTAAAGCGCCGTTTCGGCGCCTATGACAGACCATCTCGCAGCAGCCAGACATGCCACCTAAAAAGAGCCCAGCCCTGAAGAAATGGATCGACCAGTACCTGGCCGACAGCCCGCCGCGCGCCAAGTCGCTGGTGATGACGCTGTTTGGCGACGTCATCACGCCGCATGGCGGGAAGGTATGGTTGGGAAGCCTGATCGAACTGCTTGCGCCCTTCGGCGTAAGCGACCGGCTCGTGCGCACCAGCGTGTTCCGGCTGGCGGAAGAAGGTTGGCTGGACGCGCAGCGCGAAGGAAGGCGCAGCCAGTACGCGTTGAACCCGAAATCGGCCGCGCGTTTCGAGCGCGCCTACCAGCGGATCTACACGCCCTCCTACCGTGAATGGGACGGCCGCTGGACACTGCTGTTTGCAACCTCGGGCACCATCACCGCCGAGCAGCGCGCCGGCTTGCGCAAGGAATTGCTGTGGCAGGGCTACGGCATGGTCGCGCCTTCGGTATTCGCCCACCCGGCAGCCGACACCGAGACGCTGGACGAAATTCTTCAGCGCGTCGACGTCAAGGGCAGCGTATACGTCTGCCGCGCCAGCGAGGCCGAACCGCCGCCGGCGCGACCGCTAAGCGACCTGATCGCGCAATGCTGGGAACTGGAGTCGGTATTCAACGATTACACCCAGTTCATCGAGCATTTTTCGGCATTGCCGAAGATGCTGGAGAAGGCCGCGCCCGCCGACCCGGAACAACTGTTCGTCATCCGCACGCTCGCCATCCACGCCTTCCGCCGCATCAACCTCCACGACCCCCAGCTCCCGCTGGAACTGCTGCCGGCAGAATGGCCCGGCAAGACCGCTTACGAACTTTGCTGCGACATTTACCAGCTGACGCAGGAGGCGGCGGAGCAGTACATCCTCGATACGCTGCGCAAGGAAGATGAGAATGCGCCGGAGGCGGCGGGGTATTTTTATGAGCGGTTTGGCGGGCTTGGTTGAGGAGGCGCCAAAGAGGGAAAAGTGACGGGATACGATCAAGAGCAGTCAGGCCTTCGGCACAGATGATCGGCTGCTCTGAATTGGTGCGGCCATGCAATCCATTTGGGAAGACATCAATACGCGAAGCCCGTACGGAGGCGCCCCCTCTTTTCATGCATCAAGGCACGAGTCATCCAAGCCACATATTCAGGCATCCCTTCGATTAAACTCTGTTCCTTCATTGCGCGCGAGTGCAACTCGATAAGAATCAGAGCATTTCGTTTTGCAGATAATTTATCTAAATCGAGGTGGGCATAGTCCGGCAGGATACTTCCATAGCTGGCGATTTCAGGAAGCATCTCGCGCCATTTATCCGCCAACTTATCTCCTGTGTTTGTGATCGCAAAGACTGCGGCGGCTGCTATCGTATCAGCGATCTGAATCCCAGGTTCTAGCTTCGAATTTGCAAAGACTATCGGACCAGTGAGATTGAAAGTAATGGGCTGTTTTCCCGTTGGTGAATCGACAAAGAGAGTTTCTCCTTTCCGCCCCACCATTCCGTTGAAAAAATCCGGAGACTCTAACAAGGGCTTCGA
>DASVLM010000469.1:0-3778 GCA_036384875.1 Noviherbaspirillum sp. | reverse complement strand
GCGCCATGCCGCTCAGCCCCAGCAGCACCGCCATCGTCGTTTTCGGATGCATGGCGGCCTTGGTGTAGACACTGGTTTTGAACACATGTCCTTCCTGGCCCTTGCTTTCCAACAAATCCTGGCTGGGGCCGTACAGGCTGTTCTGGCTTCGATCGCGCGCCGGCACACCGGACTTTTGCTGCCTGAACATGCGCCGCCGCATGAAGTGGTCCAACAGACGCGGCGCATAATGCGCCGCCGAGTACGCCATCCGCGCGGCACCGCCGACGAACAAATCGCGCGTCGGGTATTCAGCTGCATGCAATATCGCCTCGGCGACCACTTCAGGCGCATACACCGGCGGAGGTAGCTTCGGCTCCACGTCAAGGTAATTGCGAGCATGGTCCACGAACATCGTGTCGACGGCCGCAGGCTTGATCAGCGTCACCGCCACCGGGGTATTCTCGTTTTCCAGCTCGACGCGCAACGAATCCGTAAAGCCCTTCACCGCATGCTTGGACGCGGAATAGATGCCCTGCAGCGGCACTGCACGATCCGACACTTCGCTGCCGAGATTGATGATCGCCCCGCCGTGCTGCTTGAGATGCCGCGCCGCAATCAGCGAACCGTGCACGACGCCCCAGAAATTCGTCTGGAACAGGCGGCGCTGGTCTTCCATCGCCACGTCCTCGTTACGACCGAAGATCGACACACCGGCATTGTTCACCCAGGTATCGAAACTGCCGAAACGCTCGATTGCAGCCTGCGCCACGCGCTGCATGTCTTCCTCGATGCCGACGTCCGCCACCACATACATCGCTTCGGTGCCGCGCTTGGACAATTCATAAGTCAGTTGCTTGAGCGCATCCTCATTGCGCGCCACCAACACCAGCTTCGCGCCACGCTCGGCTGCGTGCCGTGCAGTCGTCAACCCGATGCCGCTGGTCGCGCCGGTAATGACAATGACTTGCTCGGAGAGATTCTTGAGACGAGTTTTCACAGCAAGCTCCTTCACTTTCGAGAAGCAGCAGCGAAAACCGTGCCGGATATGCATTTCGTGCCGATGTGCAGCCGGCGTTATCCAGGACTTGTCCGGAGGGCTTGCGCCGTTTCCGGGAGCGGCCTGGGGCATTTTGGCGGGGAACATCTGCAAGACTTCCCTGTGTCCGGCTCCCAAGGAAAAAATTCAGTTACCAACCAAGCCTGTCAGGCAGAGGCTGTTAACTTATCCATTGCCTTTGTTCCCCGCCAAAATGGCCCAGCCCGCTCCCGGAAACGGCGCAAGCTCTCCGGACAAGTCCTGCTGACTGAAATGAAATTTTTACCACCGCCCAAGCACATTTTGCATCGCGCCATTCATTGACAAAACGAAGGTGCAAGCGCCGGGATTACGTCTTACAATCCCCAGCATGTGCGGAAGATATGCCATGCACCATACGCCCTCGCAACTGCAGGAGTTCTACGACGCGCTCCTCAAGGGTGATATTGTTCCGCGCTACAACATCGCGCCGGCAAGCCAGGTGCTTGCCTTGCGGGATACACCCGAAGGCCGCCTCGGCACTTTCATGCGATGGGGACTGGTTCCCTCCTGGGCCAAGGACCTCTCCTCCCTGCCCATGCTCCACAACGCCCGCGGTGAAACCGTCGCCGAAAAGCCGATGTTCCGTACCGCCCTGCGCAAGCGGCGCTGCATCATCCCCGCCTCCGGCTTTTACGAATGGAAAGCCGTGCAAGGACAACGCTCCAAGCAGCCTTTCTATGTTTCGTTGAAAGACGGCACGCCGATGTCCTTCGCAGGACTGTGGGAACGCGCAAAAATGGCGGACGGCAGCATGCAGGACACCTGCACCATCATCACCACCGACGCCAACGAGGTACTGGAACCAATACACCATCGCATGCCGGTGCTGCTTGATCGAAGCGACTGGGCAACGTGGCTCAGCGAAGAGCCGCTGGAACGGGAACAACTGGCCGCGATCATCAGGCCGTTTGCACCGGACAACATGCAAGCCTGGGGCGTCAGCCACGCGGTCAACAAGGCAGGCAACGAAGGTCCGACACTGCTGGAACCGATTGCCTGAAGCGGGATCATGTGAAAGATGGAAGCCGTGGTCGCAGCAAATGCATTGCCAGAGGAGGGTCAGAATGAACTATCCGAAAAACCACTTTGGCGTTCCGCAGTACCCGGAGCACGATGCCCGCAGGCTGTTCGTCTTGCTCTCGGCAATCGACCTGCTGGAACGCCCCACCGTATCGGCCGTCGCCGACCTGACCGGACACGACCGTGAACGCGTCGACGCCGATGTCATGCGCCTGCGCGAGGAATTCGGTGTGGTATTGCACAAGGTCGGCGAGATCTACCACATCGAATCCTGGGGCGACGTGCTCAACAAGAGCGGCGTGACGCGCTACCTGAAAGGTTGAGGCGCACTTAACGCAGGCGTTCGCGCACCATTTCCTCGGCAAACACATCCTCGCTCGATTTCAGGATGTCGCTGCGGCTGATGATGCCGATCAGCCGCAAGCGTGCCGGGTCTTCGACCACCGGCAGTCTTTCGAGCTTGTGCGCCGCCATGCGAGCAGCAACGGTACGTACTGTTTCACCGGGGAATGCGACCACCGGGTTGCCGAACTGCGCGACGATGTCGCCGCACGATGCGCTTGCGTCATGCGGCTGCGCAAGCGTCCAGCGCTCGACCATGCCCACCAACGTTCCTTCTTTCACCAGCGGATAGCAGCGATGCTTCTGGTCCGCGCCGAAATAGCGCTGCATCGACTTTTCTGCCGGCCTGGCAGCATCGATCGTCATCACATCCGGCGTCATCAGGTCGGCGACATGCGTGCGCTCCAGCGGGTCAACGCCGTATTCGCGATAGATATGCAGGCCGCGCCGCGCGATCTTTTCCGTCATGATGGAACGGCGCATGGTCAGCACGTTGAAGCCGTAGGACACCGCAGTCGTCAACAGCAAGGGCAGCAGCGCATCGCTGTCATGGGTAAGGCCGAATGCGAACACGATGGCAGTCAGCGGCGCACCGAGCACCGCGCCCAGCACGCCGGCCATGCAGACCAGCGCCCACAGGCTGGGGGTTGCACCAGGCAACACCGGACTCAGGGCGATGCCCAACCCGGCACCCATCATCAGCAGCGGCGCCAGCACACCACCGGACGTACCGGAACCGAGCGCGATGACCCACATCACTGCCTTCACTGCCAGCAGCGACAGGGCAACGCTGAGCGCCAGATGATTGCTGAGCAGATCGCCGATCACGTCATAACCCACGCCCAACGCACGCGGCTGGAAATAGCCGCCGATGCCCACCGCCAGCCCGCCGATGGCAGGCCACCACATCCAGTGAACAGGCAGCCGGTCAAACAGGTCTTCCGTCTTGTAGAGCGCCAGCGTCAACGCCGCCGACAGCACGCCGCACAGCAGGCCGGCGATCACACAGGAGCCCAGCGCGGCCAGGCCGGCCGGCGCGGTGTGGACGGGGAAAAGCGGTCCGGCATCGAACAGCAGCGGCCGCAGGAAACCGGCCACGGCGCAGGCAACCGCCACCGGCAAGAGGCTGCGCGGGCGGAATTCGAACAACATCAATTCCACTGCCAGCAGCAAGGCCGCCACCGGCGTACCGAAGATCGCCGTCATGCCAGCACATGCGCCAGCCACCAGCAGCGTCTTGCGCTCGGCCGCGCTCAGGTGGAACGACTGCGCGATAAGGGAACCGAGCGAGCCGCCAGTCATGATGATCGGGCCTTCCGCGCCGAACGGCCCACCGCTGCCGATCACGATCCCCGA
>DASVLM010000468.1:0-7173 GCA_036384875.1 Noviherbaspirillum sp. | reverse complement strand
GATCACTTCCGCACCGTTGGCCATCAGGATGCGGCGCATGATGTTGATCGAGGCGTCGTGGCCGTCGAACAGCGAAGCGGCCGTCACGAAGCGGACCTTGTTGGCGGGCTTGTATTCGGTGAGCTTTTTGGTTTCCGAGAGGTCGGTCATGGGCTTGTCTCTTTGGTAATTTTGGGCGGTGCGGCGCGAAATTTTGACGTTTACGTTAACGTCAATATAGCGCGACGTCAAATGGGTGGATGTCGTTTGGGTGACGATGTTTCCCGCCGGCGATATTGGGCGATGTTCAAGTGGAAACAGCCGCTCCGCCGCGGCTTTGCCATCGGCGGAGCGGGTCAGCTTCTTGTCAGCTTATGCCGCGTGCGGCATGTCCTTTGCTGCGTCGAACTTCCTTTGCAGCTCGACAAGGTCGGCGTGGTATTGCTTCACCGCCTTTTCCTTCACGTGGCCGAAGCCGCGCACCTTTTCCGGCAATGCCGCGATGTCGACTGCAAGCGCATGGTTGTCTTGCGTGAGCTTGTCGACCAGTGCCAGCACCGTGTCACGATATTCCTCGATCAGGCGGCGTTCCATCCTGCGTTCCTCGGTGCGGCTGAAGAGGTCGAAAGCAGTGCCGCGCAGCTTCTTCATCTTTGCCAGCAGCTTGAACGCCTGCCACATCCAGGAGCCATACTCCGCCTTCACCAGGTGACCGTTCGCATCCTTCTTCGCCAACAGCGGCGGCGCAAGGTTGAATTTGATGCTGAACTCGCCGTCGAATTGCTGCTTCAGCTTCTCGACGAACTTGCCGTCGGTGTAGAGCCTGGCGACTTCGTATTCATCCTTGTAGGCCATCAGCTTGAACATGGACTTCGCCACGGCGCGCGACAGCTTGTCGCCAAGCTTGCGCTCGACTTCCACTGCGCGCACGGTGTTCACCAGTGCTTCATAGCGTGCGGCATAGGCGGCATCCTGATACTCGGTGAGGAAGGCAACGCGGCGCTTGACCAGGCTGGAGAGCGTCTCCGGCATGTGCATCACTACCGGCGTGCCGGGGACGGCAATACGCTCGACGCGCGCGAGATCCACTGCAGCGCGGCGGCCCCAGAGGAAGCTCTTCTTGTTCGCTTCGATGGCGACGCCGTTCAGTTCGATCGCGCGCAACAATGCTTCTTCCGACACCGGCAGTGCGCCCTTCTGGTACGCGAAGCCGAGCATGAAGAGGTTGGTGGCGATCGAGTCGCCCATCAATGCAGTGGCAAGCCTGGTGGCATCGATGTAATCAGCGCGGTCGGCAACCGATTCATTGATCAGCGCCTGCACTTCGGCGAACGGGAATTGCCAGTCCGGCTTGCGCGCGAAGTGGCCGGTCGGCTGCTGGTGCGTGTTGATGACGGCGCGGGTGCGGCCGGGACGCATCTTCGCAATTGCATCCTGCTGGCCGGCGGTGAGGATGTCGCAGCCGAGCACGAGGTCGGCTTCGCCGGTGGCGATGCGCTGCGCGCGGATCATGCCGGGCACGTGCGTGATGCGGATATGCGACGTCACCGAGCCATTCTTCTGCGACATGCCCGTCATGTCGAGCACCGACACGCCCTTGCCTTCGAGGTGCGCCGCCATGCCGATCAGCGCGCCGATGGTGATCACGCCGGTGCCGCCAATCCCGTTCAACAGGATGTTGTAGGGCTGGTCGCAGGATGGCATCTGCGGGTCGGGCAGTGCGCCGAAGTCATCGGTCTTGGCCTTGCCAGTGGTCGACTTGCGCACCGTGCCGCCTTCGACCGTGACGAAGCTCGGGCAGAAGCCTTTCACGCAGGAGTAATCCTTGTTGCAGGACGACTGGTCGATCGCGCGCTTGCGGCCGAACTCGGTTTCCAGCGGCAGGATGGACGTGCAGTTGGATTGCTCGCCGCAATCGCCGCAGCCTTCGCATACTGCGTCGTTGATGAACATGCGCTTGTTCGGGTCAGGGTACTCGCCCTTCTTGCGGCGGCGGCGCTTTTCGGCAGCGCAGGTCTGGTCGTAGATCAGCACCGACACGCCTTGCACTTCGCGCAATTCGCGCTGCACCGCGTCGAGGTCCTTGCGGTCGTGCAGGGTAACGATGTTCGGCAGCGCGGAGCGATCAGCGTAGCGCCCAAGGTCTTCGGTGACGAGCGCGATGCGCTTCACGCCTTCAGCCGCCATCTGCTGCGCGATCATCGGCACGGAAGTGATGCCATCCACCGGCTGGCCGCCGGTCATGGCGACTGCATCGTTGTAGAGGATCTTGTAGGTGATGTTCACCTTCGCCGCGACCGCTGCACGAATCGCGAGATAGCCCGAATGGAAATAGGTGCCGTCACCAAGGTTCTGGAACACATGCGGCACCTTGGAGAACGCCGCCTGTCCGATCCACGGCGCGCCTTCGCCGCCCATGTGGGTGGTCAGCTTGTTGTATTCGGGGTAGATCGCGGTCGCCATTACGTGGCAGCCGATGCCGGCCAGCGCGAAGCTGCCTTCGGGCACCTTGGTCGAGGTATTGTGCGGGCAGCCGGAGCAGTAATACGCGGGGCGCGGCGGCGTGCTGACTGCTTTCGTCAGCACCTTGTCCTTCGCTTCGAGGAAGGCGAGGCGCGCCTTGATCAAATCGCTGGTATGGAAGCGTGCGATGCGCTGCGAGATCACGCGCGCGATCTGCGCAATGGAGAAATCTGCCTTCGACGACAGCAGCCATTCGCCGCGCGGATGCACCCATTCGCCTTTCTCGTCGAACTTGCCGATCACGCGCGGGCGCACGTCGTCGCGCCAGTTGTAGAGCTGTTCCTTCAACTGGTATTCGACGATCTGGCGCTTCTCTTCGACGACCAGGATTTCATCGAGGCCCTGCGCGAATTCTCGCACGCTGTCCGGCTCCAGCGGCCACGGCATCGAGACCTTGAAGACGCGGATGCCGATGTCGGCTGCCATGGCTTCATTGATGCCGAGTTCTTCCATCGCTTCGATCACGTCGAGGTAGGACTTGCCGGAAGCGATGATGCCCAGCCGCGCCTTCGGGCTGTCGATCACGGTGTGGTTGAGCTTGTTGGCGCGGGCGTAGGCGAGGGCGGCGTAGATCTTGTAATCCTGCATCAGCGCTTCCTGCTTGCGCGCCTGGATGCCGAGCGTGTCGGTCGAGAGCCGCGCATTCAGGCCGCCTTCCGGCATCACGAAGTCTTCGGGGTAGACGATTTGCAGGCGGAACGGGTCGGCGTCGACGGAAGCAGTGGACTCCACCGTATCGGCCAGCGCCTTGAAGCCGACCGCGCAGCCGGAGTAACGCGACATCGCCCAAGCATGCAGGCCGAGGTCGAGGTATTCCTGCACGTTGCAGGGATACAGCATCGGGATCATGCAGGCGGAAAAGATGTGGTCGGACTGGTGCGGCAGCGTCGAGGAATAGGCGCCATGGTCGTCGCCAGCCACCAGCAGCACGCCGCCGTGCTTGGCGGTGCCGGCATGGTTCATGTGCTTGAAGACGTCGCCGCAGCGGTCCACGCCGGGGCCCTTGCCGTACCACATGGCGAACACGCCGTCGTACTTGGCGGGGCCGATCAGATCGACTGTCTGCGTGCCCCAGACGGCAGTGGCGGCCAGGTCTTCATTGACGCCGGGCACGAACTGCACATGGTTTTCTTCGAGGAGTTTCTGCGCCTTCCAGAGGTTTTCATCGAGGCCGCCCAAGGGTGAGCCGCGATAGCCGGAAATGAAACCGGCGGTATTCAGCCCGGCGGCGAGGTCGCGCTGGCGCTGCATCAAGGGCAGGCGTACCAGGGCCTGGATGCCGCTGAGGAAAATCTTTCCGGTGGTGGAAGTGTATTTGTCGTCGAGTTTGACGGGGGCAAGAGCGGGCGCAACGTGTTGTTGTGCGCCAGCCTGCCCAGCAGTGGCCACTGCTGTTTCGGCTTGCATCGGGTTGTCTCCAAAACGGTTTTTCGGATAGCGCCGGGCAGTTCGGCCGCCGGGGTAAGGCGGTTTGGTGCCAGGCTGCAGGACCGGGGTAGCGGTCTTGACGTCAATTCAATGAATGAATTGCCATGGAGAGAAGTGTAGGTGCAAGCGCCGGCCGGCGCAAATACGGAATGCGGATGGGGGTATAAGAAAAATCAATACCCCCGCCTGCCGGCTGACTGATTTACCGTACGCCGCCGATCATCGGCAGCACCGTACGGATGATCTGGATCGCCGCCGGGCCGAGGATGACCATGATGATGGACGGGAAAATGCAGGCTACCAGAGGAAACAGCATCTTGGTGGAGACCGTCGCCGCCATTTCCTCGGCGCGGACCTGCCGTTTGTGGCGCAGTTCATCGGAAAACACGCGCAGGGAATCGCCGATGCTGGTGCCCAGCTTGTCGGCCTGCGCCAGCATCACGGCGAAGGTGCCGATTTCTTCCACGCCGGTGCGCAGCGCGAGGTTGCGCAGCGACTTGTCGCGCGTGCCGCCGGCGCGCATTTCCAGGTTGGTGAGATGCAGTTCCTCCGCCAGCGCGAGGCTCTTGAGCCGGATTTCTTCCGCCACCTTGGTCAGGCCGGCGTCGAGCCCGAGGCCGGCTTCGACGCAGACCAGCATCAGGTCGGCCGCGTCCGGGAAGCTCTCGAAAATGTCTCGCTTGCGCCGGCGGACCATGAGGGCGAGGATCGCGTTAGGCAGATAGCAGCCGGCCAATGCCGCCAGCAACAGCACGAAGGCGAGCAGCGTGCCGCTGAGTTGCGGACTGGTTCGCACGACGAGGTACATGAGGCCGGCAAACGCCACGGGAAGCAGGGTTTTCGCACCGAAGTAGATCGCTTGCGCGTGGCGATGCCGGATGCCTGCGTTGAGGAAGCGCGTCTTCAGCGGCGACGTTTCCCAATCCTTCTCCGGTGTGGACAGCTTGGCGAATGGGCCGACGATGCCGGCCACGGTTTCTATCCATTCCGTCTTCCCGTCACGCGGCGCCAGGCGTTGCAGCCGTTGCTGCGTCTTGCCGGGCACCAGCCACAAGGCCAGCCCGGCGATGCCGCAGGAAACGCAGAGGAAAACAAGCAGGGGCAGCACGACCATGGGGTTCTCCTGTCTATGGTCAGACGCGGATCTTGACGATCTTCGCGAGGATGAGGACGCCGACTGCCATCAGCGCCAGCGTGTATTTGAGGATGGCGATGCCGACCGGATCGGTCCACAGCGGCGCCATGAAGACGGGATTCATCGCGTTCATGAGCGCGCCCAGCCCGAAGGGCAGGAGCGCGAGTATCCACGCCGACAGCCGCCCTTCCGCGGACAGCACGCGGACCTTGGCCAGCAGCTTGAAGCGGTCGCGCACCAGGCGGCTCAGCTTGTCGAGGATTTCGGTCAGGTTGCCGCCCGAATCGCGCTGCACCAGCAGCGCCACCACGAAGTAGCGCACATCCGTGGAAGGCACGCGCGCCGTCAGGTTCATCAGGGCTTGCTGCAGCGACACGCCGAAGTTGATCTCGTCGTGCACCGCGCGGAATTCGCCGGCGATCGGCTCCGGCATCTCGTCGCCGATCATGCGCAGGCCGGACGGCAGCGCATGGCCCGCGCGCAGCGCCCGCGACAGCAGGTCCAGCGCTTCCGGCAATTGATGATCGATCTTCAACAGGCGGCGGTTGCGTCTTTCGTGCACGTACCACGCCGGCATGCAGGCTGCGACCGCGCCGGTGGCCAGGCCCAATGCGAACGACTGATGCGCCAGCGACGTCACCGCCAGCAGCATGAGCAAGCTGGCGAGAGCGCTGAACAAAAACAGCCGCGACACCGTCCACTCCAGCCCGGCCTGCCGCATCCAGCGCTCGATGCCATCGATACGCGGCAGGCGCAGCAGCATCCGTTCGAGCGCCGGCACCGCGCTCAGCATGCGCTGCTTCATCAACTTCGCCTGGACGATGTCGTCCGCGCCCTCGGCAAGCTGGCGCAGCCGCCGCGCCATCTTCGTCGCGCCCGGCCCGCGCCGCTCCTGCCACAGCAGGTAAAGCCCTTCGATCAGCAGCACAACCGACACGAACACCAGCACGACAATGACCAGGGAGAAACCGCTTTGCGTCGAATCCAGCATGGCCTTGCCTTTCTATCGATAGAGTCGGGTGGGGTCGAACATCGTGTCCGGCAGGCTCACGCCAAATGCGTGCAGGCGCTCGGCGAACTTGGGCCGGATGCCGGTCGCCTGGAAGTGGCCCAGCACTTCGCCCTCGGGGCCGATGCCGGTCTGGCGGAAGGCGAAGATCTCCTGCATCGTGACGACATCGCCTTCCATGCCGGTGATTTCCTGCACGCTCACTACCTTGCGCTTGCCGTCGATCAGCCGCAGCACCTGCACCACCACCGTGATCGCGGAGGCGATCTGCTGGCGCGCCACCTTGTGCGGCAGGTTGAGGTCGGCCATGCCGATCATATTTTCGAGGCGCGCCAGCGCATCGCGCGGCGAGTTGGCGTGGATCGTGGTGAGCGAGCCTTCATGGCCGGTGTTCATCGCCTGCAGCATGTCGACCGATTCGGCGCCGCGCACTTCGCCGATCACGATGCGGTCCGGGCGCATCCGCAAGGCGTTGCGCACCAGTGTGCGTTGCGTGATCTCGCCCTTGCCTTCGGTATTCGCCGGCCGCGTTTCCAGCCGCACCACATGCGGCTGCTGCAGTTGCAGTTCCGCCGCGTCTTCGATGGTGACGATGCGTTCCGACTCCGGGATGTAGCCGGACAGGATGTTCAGCAGTGTCGTCTTGCCGGCGCCGGTGCCGCCCGAGATCAGCATGTTCACCTTCGCCTTGCACAAGCCTTCGAGCAGCACCGCCATTTCCGGCGTCAGGCTCTTGAGTTCATGCACCAGGTTGTCCATGCGCAGCGGAATATGCGCGAAGCGGCGAATGGAGAGCGCAGGGCCGTCCAATGCGATCGGCGGAATCACCGCATTCACGCGCGAGCCGTCCGGCAGGCGCGCATCCACCAGCGGGCTCGATTCGTCGATGCGGCGGCCGACCAGCGACACCATCTTGTCGATGATGCGCAGCAGGTGCTTTTCGTCGGTGAAGCTGACGTTGGTCAGTTCCAGCCGCCCGCCGCGCTCGACATAGATGCGGTCATAGCGATTGACCAGGATGTCGGACACCGCCGGGTCCGCCATCAGCAGTTCCAGCGGACCGAAGCCGAACATCTCGTGCTGGATGTCTCGGATCAGC
>DASVLM010000467.1:0-1600 GCA_036384875.1 Noviherbaspirillum sp. | reverse complement strand
CCGGAGCTGCCGGTGCCGCTCGCACCCGAAGTGTCAGAGGAGCCTGACGAACCGGACATGCCGCTGGACGTAGTGCCGCTCGAGCCCGAAGATGCACCCGACGAGGCGCCCGGCGTGGAAGCCGAAGTACCCGAGCCGCCTGCCATGCCCGCGTCGCTGCCGGTGCCCGCGCCGGTTGCGCCGGTCTGGCTTTGCGCGGCCGGGCTGGACGACGTGGTGGGCGACTTGCTCGTATCGGTGGAAGAACTTTGCGCCAGTGCAATCGAGGACACCGACGCGATCACGACCAGCGACAAAGATCGAAGTGTGGTTTTCAATGTCATGAAGGACTCCTTTTAGTTAGATGAAAAGCATCATCAAAGCCGCACGTTGGACGCAGCGCCCGCTTTCTCGTTCGGCAAATTTGAAAAAGTCTTACAGGTGACCGTACGGCGCGGTAACAGGCAAGGCATGCTTCAACGCTGTTGCCCGCGGCGATGCCGCTTGGTCCGGACTGCTTGCAGATCAGCCATGACGATCTGACAAGTACGTATTAGTCCGCCCAGCTCCTGCAAAATTCCCGGCATCCTGTAACAAAAAGATAAAGTGTGGTGCAATGTGAACAATCATCAACTACGCAGGAGACGCAATGACGACTGCTTTATGGTGCGTGTTCGTGGCGGGCATGCTGCCCTATGTTTTGGCGGCGGTATCGAAGGTGGGTCGTCCTTACGACAATGCAAAACCCCGCGCCGGCGGACACACCGGCTGGCAGCAGCGCGCCGACTGGGCGCAGGCAAATGCATGGGAAGCATTCGCGCCCTTCGCGGCGGCCGTCCTGATTGCGCACTGGGTGCATGTGCAGCAATCCACCATCGACATGCTGGCGCTGGCCTTCATTGCTTTCCGCGTCGCGCACGGCGCTGCCTATCTCGGCGACCGTCCGACGCTGCGCTCGGCGATGTGGGCATGCGGCATCGCCTGCGTGGCGGGCTTGTATATTGCAGCGGCGGGAGCGAAACCGATTTAAGTGCAAGGTGAATCGGTTCGCTGGTCCAGGTGTCTAGGTGTCGGACTGCGGCTGGGCGATGGTCCGCAACTGGAAGCGTCCGTCGTTGTTGAACAGCCAGGTCTCGGTGATTTCGACATGGCCGCGGCGCAGCAGGTGCGATGCAGGCTTGGGGAAAGGCGCGGTGCGGCGCAGCGTGGCGAGCGCGGTGGCTTCGGTTTCGCCGTCGCGATTGGAGCGCACGATCTCGCTGCGCACGAGTCCGCCGTGCGCGTCGATCACGTACTTCACGACGATTACCGAACGCAGCAATGCCTGCGGCCGGCCTGGATAGACATTGGCGGCATTCCTGTTCGAAATATGCTGGGCCAGTTCGCGCTTGTAACCCTCGTACGTCGAAGCGGAGGATGCAATGCCGGGCGTGGAGCGCTCGATTCGATCGCTGCGCGCAGACGGCGCGTTTGCGGCGCCGGCGGAAACGGCATCCACCTGGTTGCGGCTGGCGCATCCGCCCAGCGCAAAAGCGGCCGCGAGCGCGGCGAACGGAATCAGGGAAGTCGAAGTCTTCATGGTGCAGGCGATGGCGTTGACTGGAATACAGGGAAACGGAAG
>DASVLM010000466.1:0-3859 GCA_036384875.1 Noviherbaspirillum sp. | reverse complement strand
GGCGTCCGCATTCTGGTCAGCGCGCGCGAGACGATGCCGGCGCAGGTAAAGCACCGGCCGAAGGGGTGACACATGGCGGATGACGCACGGATCAGCACCGCATTACCGCAGCACCCGAAGACGAAGAAGCTTCGGCGCCGGCTGGGCGATGGCGGCTGCTGGTCGCTGGTGTGCCTTTTCCTGTGGACTGCCGCGAACCGCTGGGACGGATCGCTGGCCGACATGAGCGACGAGGACATCGAGTTGGCTGCCGACTGGGCCGGCGAGCCTGGCGCGCTGGTGGCTGCACTGGTCGATGTGGGATTTCTTGATGGCGAATCAACCACTTACGCGATCCACGACTGGCAGGATCACAACCCGTGGGCGGCATCGCGCGGGCAACGACAGCAAGCTGCGCGCGATGCGGCAGCGAAGAAGTGGGGCACCGGCAACAGCGACACAACTAGGGCGCAGCGCCTGGCTGAAGCGCGTGCCAAGGGTAGGCATTCGGCAGAGGAATGGCACGCATTGGTCGCGATCTGCGGCGGCATCTGCGCGCGCTGCCGGGCGTCCGGCCCGCTGGTCAAGGATCACATCGTCCCGATCTACCAGGGCGGCAGCGACGGCATCGGCAACCTGCAGCCGCTGTGCAAGTCCTGCAATAGCAGCAAGGGACCGGACACTACCGACCACAGGCCCGCGAACTGGCATGATCGCCTGCAATCCATGCTTTCATCGCTGCGGGGTGCCTCCGAAATGCCTGCGACCGGCAGTAATAAAGAAGATGAAATGCCTGCCCACCACCCAACCCAACCCAACACCACCCAACCCGACCAGAAAAGCATTGCGGCTTCGCCGCCCGCAAAGCGCTCCACGCAGATGCCGGCGCAATTTGACCTCACGGACGAAATGCGGCAGTTTGCGCGGCAGAACGGCGTCGCTGATCCTGCAGCCGAGTTCGCCGCCTTCTGCGACTACCACCGCAGCAAAGGCAGCACGTTCAAGGACTGGTTGGCGGCCTGGCGCACATGGGTGCGCAACGCCAAGAAGTTCGCCGGCAAGGGCAAGTCGCCGCCAGCCGGCTACCTGAACGAAACGCGCGACGATCTGCTGGCTGTACTGAAGCAACAAACCGGGGAGGTGCAATGAAGGGCCTGGCTGAACTACTGCCGAAGGTTGACGGCAACCCGAGCGACGAGCCGCGGGTATCGCTTGACGAGCTGATCGCGCAGCAGCGCCGCGAGGAGGAAGCGGAGCGCCAGCGCGCCAGGATCGAGGCTCGGCACAAGGCGTCGGGCGTGCCTGCGCGGTTCCAGGCCGCCAGCTTCGACGGCTTCGAGCGGCGCACCAAGCTGATCGGCGTCGCGGCTGATGTCGTTCACGATTTCGTCACGAACTTCACGGATCACCTGCGGGCTGGCCGCTGCCTGATCCTGGCCGGTCCTGCCGGCACCGGCAAGACGCACCTCGCTTGCGCCGCGATCCGCATGCTCTGCGATCAAGGCCGGCGCGCGCAGTACATCAGGCTCGGCGATGCGATCCGCCGCCTGCGCGATACCTGGCGCAAGGACAGCGCCGAGACCGAAAGTGAAGTCCTGTGTCAGCTGTTGCTGCCCGATCTGCTGGTGATCGATGAGGTCGGCGTGCAGTACGGCAGCGAGGGCGAGAAGGTTCACGCCTTCGACATCATCGACGGACGCTACAACGCCATGCGCCCGACGATCGTCATCACGAACTGCAAGCCCGACGAGCTGCTCGCGTACCTCGGCGAGCGCGTAGTCGATCGCCTGCTCGAAGATGGCGGCCGCATGCTGGTGTTCGATGGCAAGAGCAATCGCACGAGGGCGAAGTGATGCCGCGCGTCACCTGCGACGACTGCAAGCACTTCGTGCGCGACAAGATCAACCCGCCCGCAGGCGTCGGCCATTGCGGGCACCCGAAGCGCAAGGAGTTCGCCACGTTCTACCCGATGGAGCGGCATCTCTGTCGCGCGCATTCAACTACTAATTCGGCCGAAATTAGTAGCAAATTAGTAGGAGCGCAGGAGGCATGAGCAACGCTGTGCCGCGCGGGACTTTCGTCAAGGGCCAGCCAGAGGAAGACGCTGACGGCAGCATGGATCGCCACGCCTTCGCTCGCATACTGCGCGGCGTGGCTGCTGAAGTGGAAGCTGGCCGCGTGCGCTGCGGCATGGTGTTCATCAAGGATGACCGTGAGATTCACATCCGGGCCACATTCATCAAGAAGCTGCTGCTAAAAGGCTTCAGTCCCTAACCCTCTAGAGGATCACCCGATGACACGAGCGATTCGCACTTGCGCCAACTGCGGCGCCTGGCAAGAGCCTGCAGACGAGGAGACGCTCGGCACGTGCCGATTCAATCCGCCAATCCTCGATGTTGCGAAGGATGAAACCACGTTCCCGTCTACGCCGCCGCACTGGTGGTGCGCGAAGTGGATCAATCAGCGTCGGCTAAGCGCCGTGACCGGACAAGAGGATGCATGAGCCATGCAAACGAAATTCGCAAGCCTTGTCGAGGCCGGCGCAAACATCGTTGTCGGCTTCTCGATCAACTGGTGCGCCAACATGCTCGTGCTTCCGCTGTTCGGTTTTCACCTCACGGGCGGCACCGCTTTCGACATTGGCCTGGTCTTCACCGCGATTAGCCTGACGCGCAGCTACGTCTTGCGCCGCTGGTTCAACGGGCTGAAGTTCGGCAACAAGGAAGCCAGCGCATGAGCATCGGTGACGTTTCCAGCAAGCAGCGTGGCAGCGGCGCACGATACAACGATGGCAAGCCTGCTTTCGAGCTGATCCCCGGCATGGCGCTAGAAGACTGTGCGCGCGTGTTCGAGTACGGCCGCAAGAAGTATGCTGCGTGGAACTGGGCGAAGGGCATGTCGTGGATGGTGGTGTTCGGTTGCCTGCTGCGCCACCTCTACGCATGGGCGCGCGGCGAAGACAACGACCCGGAAAGCGGCCTGCCGCACTTGGGTCATGCGATGTGCAATCTGGTGATGCTCTGCACGTTCGCGCGCACGTATCGCGAGGGAGATGATCGGCCGAAGGAATGGCTCGCCACAGACGAGGAGCCGACCAATGGCTGAGCAGAAAGCGTCTATCGAAGAACTGATCGCTGCCGTCAATGAGCACGGCAGCATCAAGAAGGCAGCGATTGCCCTCGGCATCAATCAGCGGACGGCCGAGCGCAAGATGCAACGCGCAGCGCTGCGCGGCCACAGCCCGCAGCACGACATGACGCATCTGGTGCCTGAAGGCTATCGCGTGCGAGGCGTCAGCACGTACTACGACGCGGACGGCAAGCCGCGCGGCCAGTGGGTGAAGTCGCAGCTCGACAGCGACGCACTGCAGGCGATGATCGATGCAGCTGTCGCCGGCATGTCGGAAGAAATCCCGCGCGAGCAGCCGCGTCCTGTTCCACGTGAAACGCGCGACGATCTGCTGAACCAGTACACAATCACCGACTACCACCTCGGCATGCTGGCGTGGGGCGAGGAAACCGGCGCCGACTGGGACTTGTCGATCGCTGAGAACATGCTGGTCGAGTGGTTCCGCCAGGCGATCGCCATCGCGCCATCAGCGCGCTATGCGGTGTTCGCGCAGCTTGGCGACTTCCTGCACTGGGACGGCATGGATGCGGTGACGCCGGAGCACAAGAACCTGCTCGATGCCGACACGCGATTCCAGAAACTCGTGCGCGTCGCTATCCGCGTGATCCGCCGCGTCATCGGCATGCTGCTCGAAAAGCACGAGATCGTGTATGTGCTGATGGCTGAGGGCAACCACGATCCTGCGTCGTCGATCTGGCTGCGCGAGCTACTGCACGCGATGTACGAGCACGAGCCGCGTGCCATTGTCGAA
>DASVLM010000465.1:0-4593 GCA_036384875.1 Noviherbaspirillum sp. | reverse complement strand
CAAGCAGGAACGCGACATCGCCAAGGGTAACGGATTTCACATGCAACTGGTGTCGCCAGCAGACGATTCAGTGCCGACGATTCGCAAGGGCTATCACAAAGGGGGATCAACAGATCCGTTAGTTAGACATCCGAAAGACCTGAATTTGTTGCGCCAGTTTACGGCGGAGGAACATGCGTCTATCAAAGGCGTGCCGGTCGAACTGGTCGCAGGCCTTTCAAATACGATTGCGCATGAGGCGCTCGGACAAGGAATCATCTACAAGACGTTTCAAGACGTGGGCATGCTCCTTGGACAAGCAGTGCAGGATGCTTTCACCGACAGACCTGCCAATCGCGCGAATTCGTCTCCTCACGTGAGTGCTGAACTGGTGGAATTGGGCAAACTCGCTGGTGTCGATGTGGAAGAACCCAATACGGCCAAGGGGCGGTATTCAGGCGTGATCGTTGCCGCTGAGAACAATAGCGTGATTCAGGAAGTTAGCAAGGGTTCCGGTGTCGTGCACGACGTGGCCACGCTTTCGGAACGCCCGAAGGTCGGTACGCAGGTCAACGTCGTGTACAGGGAAGGCAAGGGCCAAGCAAAGTCGAGGCCATCCAAACAATTGGATCTTGGACTTTGAAAAGCTTTATGTTTTTATAATGTGATATGTTTATTTTAAATTAACTAGCAAAACATTTATGATGTCAATCAATCTGCCGGCTGCTCTCCCTTGAAACTGCGGAAATAGAATCCTTTTATGAACACGAAAAACAGCCTTGTTTTGAAAGATGACGGCGAGTATTTCATTGAGCAATCTGCGATTGGCATAAATCCGCAGGTCAAGGGCTTCCTGCTAAAACGCTGTGATCCCTCAGTCTCGGCCGGACTCGGATATGAGTGCATCGGTTGGTTCGGGATGAAAGGGGCGAGTTGGACGGGTTTTATCGACATTCAGTACGACAAGGTTCGCGATGCTGATATTGAGTGCGTGGGGTGCTATCGCGAGCGCGGCGATGTTATTGAACGACTGTGGGAAAAACGTCATGAAGCCCATTCCGTACATATCAGTGCTTCGACGCGAGTGTTACAAAACGAACCACAGGAGAGTAGTGAAGTGCAAAGCGGCGGCACTGGTTAACGCGCGAGCCTGCGACTGAATGGGTTATGCGTTGGTGCTGCTGCCCTGGCATGTCCAGCGCTGCATCGACAGAGGGCTTGCCATGTGATGCCGATGGTTCAGTCCCAACGTTAGGACTATCGCCGGCGTCCTTGTGTGAGGTCTTGTTCAACGCGAGCGGCGCCGCCGTGATAGATGATGGTGGCCGGCTTTCTAACCTTCGGGATGGAACCGAGACGTGACACGTCGTGCAGGATCATCTTGTTGGGTCCTATCTGCTGGATGACATGCGTCTCGGTGAGTACGGCGATCCGGCCGCGGTAGGTTTCGCCATTGGCCTGGTGTGCGGCATAGTCGAAACGCATGGCTGGCTGACGCTGACGAATCTTCTGAATTTCCTTGTCGGTCGATAGCCGGCTAGCGGTTTTCTTGGCAGCGGGTCCGGACTGCGCAATGGCTTGCATCTGCTGCTGGTGAAACTCGGGATTGCGGATCCGCATCCCCAGCTCGACGGCCATCTTGATGACTCGCTCTTGGAATACCTTGTCGCCACCAGTGAGATTGAGCGTCGGTCCCCATTTCATCATCGAGTATTCGAGTGCGGCTCGCAGGGCGCGATCGCTGACTTCCCTACGACCAAAGATAACCCGGCGCCCCTCGTCAATGAATCCGAGGTCGCCATTGCGGTCTTTTCTGCTGAAGGAATAGACAACGCGCCCGTTGCTGGTGACAGTCCATTTCAGCTCGCGGATCGGTTGGATAGTTGGATCCTGTTCGGAGTCCTCTTCAGGGGTTGCAAAGCCGTCGATGTCATCGTTGAAGGATGGCTGGGCTCCGTTGGTATTGTCCTGCTGTTCGATCTCCTCGCCGGCAGGATTATATCGTTGCCGCTGCTCACGGCGATCGCGGTAAGTCATGCCGCGCAAGGCAGAAATAGCGGCAGGGTCGCCGTTCTTGGCTTCACGCTCCACCCACGCTCGCCAGCTTTGTTTGGTGGGCGTCTCGGCGGCGTATTGTTCGCGGATCTTCTTGCACTGGTGCTTGAGCTCGGCCAAGGCATTTTCATGCACAATCTTTAACTGCATGTACAGGAGCTGCTTCTGCTGACCGGTAAGTTTCTTATCCTGCTGCATGGCCAGACGTCGCGCATCGTACTGTCCTTTTAGTTCAGTAAAGCCTTTCTTCCACGCCTCTTGAGATTCGCGCTTGGAAAGAGATTTGAGTGCGAATGCCTCGCCCTCGATGTGCCGTTTCTCGTCCTGGTAACGCTTAAAAAGGGCTTCGCGGGCTTCCTTTCGTTCTTCGCGGCGAATAAGCCGCTTCAAGGGATCGCGCTTGTAGGTGCGTTCTGGCTTGACGGCGACAAGCGCGGGATCGAAGGGCGTGAACTTACCCAGCTTCTTCTCCAGATCCCTGGGCTTCATGAAGCGAAATACCTTGGACGCAGCGATCGCTACAGGCTTCTCAATTTCGGCCGAGTCGTCAGGATTGGCTTCGGATGCCGGCGCCGGCAGCGTGGCTACACGATAACCACCGCCCGTGTACTGGAGTTCGACGCCAAATGTTGCCATGACTGTATGTATGTCATTCCACGATTCGACTTTCTCGGGTTTGTCGAGCAGGGCTTTGAGAGCCTGGGCTGGCGAGTTCTTGCACCACGCCTCGAAGGATTCCTGTCCGGACCAGGTTTCGAACCGATTAGCACGTCCGGAGGTGATGTCTTGCCGATCTGAAGCATTGCTCTGGACGATGCGTTTCACGCCGTTGACTTCCTCGACGACATAAATGCCCTTGTCATGGGACCAGCCGTATTTGATCTCCAGCTCGCGCGCTGCCTTGTGCAAGGTTTTATGCGACCACTCGATATGATGAGACTTGTACGTGACCGGATGGATCTTGTTGACTTCGATATGGGCGTGCAGGTTATCCGTGTTCACGTGGACAGCGATGACGTACTGGTGCTCGGCAAGGCCGAGCGATTCGATCGTGTAGCGGGCCGCACTGAGAACATCCTTGACGGGTGGCTTCTCGTTTTCTGGCCAGGAGATGATGTAGTGGAAAACCGGGTCCTGCGCCTTGGTGTTCTGGTGCGCGACGGCGTACATCTCGGCGACTGCCGTTTTCAGCGAGTTGAGGTTGCCGATCTCGACAGCCAGAGTCTTATCCACCTCGTCGCCCATTTGATCAACAACGGTCTTGGCGGTGATGTATTGCGTCAGGTCGTGGAAGCTGATGAGGTCAATATCAGCGCCATTCTCTGGCAGGCCTTCGGTCAGGTAATCGAACAGGTGCCGAAAGCTCGTGTCCTTGTCTCGACGCGGCGGCGGGATCTTTACAATCACAGTTGCACCCTCTTGTCCCAAATTTTCTGCATGGCGGTCTGGATGGCCTTTAGGGTGTCGAGATGTTCCTTTTCATGCTTGCCCGATTCGCGTGCAAGGCGTTTCACGTCCATTGCGAGCAGGCGTAAGTCATTCAGAATCTCGGCTGCAACCTTGGATCGAAGGGGGCGCTCCATGCCGGCTTGTCGTAGATACTCGGACAAGCCCTTCCCTGCATCCTTGGCTTTTTGTTCAAGCAACGCTCTCTCGTCCGCTGTCACCCTCAATTGAATGGGGGGGGCGGTCTTGTTATCGGATGTTTCAACGAAGAGCTTCTTGTTTCTGGCCATGCCGCAATTATGTCATTTATTTATATCAAATAGAGAGTTGTTGAAGACACGGGGAAACGATGGAAGTCCTAACGTTGGGACCGCCCTTCTCTTCTGGATAGCCTTGGAAATGGTTTGCCGGCGCTAGGCGCGTCGCTTTTGCGGCTCTAACCTCTACCCTGCCCTTGCGACAAAGAAGCCTTCAACGGCGTCCTGGCGATTCTCACATTAAATAAAACGTGGGGACGGAGGCTCAACTATGTCGTAATGAGTTTTCACGCCGGGCGTTTTGGGACGGCAAGTCTTGATTTCATCTGGTTGTCAGGTTGGCAACCTAGCGGTGTTGTTGTTTTTTATCCGCGAAGCGGCTGAAGTACGGGTGTCGGGGCTATGCCCTGACCAGAGTCCGGTAGGAAATTTTGCGAAAGGCCGCGTAGCGGACTTAGCAAAATTTTCGATGTCGTGGCAAAACTTGTTTTGTCATGACAACCGGCATCCTGTCCTACTAAACGCCTTTGGGGCTGGAGGTTTTGAATATCACACCCCAGGCAGTCATTTCGCTGACAAATGGTACAGAAACCAGCATGTTCTGCGCTGGTTTTGTGGAGATTTTCCGCTGAACATAATGGATATTTCTTGCATAAATTCTTGTGTGGTCAACATCAAGTGCTATAGTTATTTTCCGGGAGCAAGTTAGAAGCCCGTCGGAGAATCAAATGGATATGGAAGCCACGAAGCAAACGCAAGCCGCACCGAAAAAACGGCCCAAAAGCGGGGCTGAGGTCGTTGGCCAGGTTCGCCGTGCTCTGCTTGACGCGATGTATTCGGACAGCCAGCAGAAGCG
>DASVLM010000464.1:0-4108 GCA_036384875.1 Noviherbaspirillum sp. | reverse complement strand
AGTATCCGCTGCGTTACGGCATGACGGCTACTTCGGAGACGGTGGTGCGCGAGCGCCGGCTGATCGACTTGGCGCTCGATCCGTTCAGGCAGGTGGGAGGGTGAGCCGTCCAGCTCCAAAAAAGTCTACAGCTCCTTATTTCCGGAAAGCCGAACCCAGATCAAGGTAACCGGAATCCCGCCTTGAAGACCGTTGAAAAAATGCTAATCCTTCTTAAGGAAGAGTAGATAGCATCATACGGAAGGCATCTGCGTCCTACAGCAGCAACAGGTGGTATGTCAGCGTGCAATTTTAAGATTTCGTTTATACCCGCCTCCTGAGTCTTAACGACATTTTTAGCTGCCTTTCCCTATTCTTGCAGCATCCCAACAACCCCTCGGGAGAGAGAATCATGATGGATGTCGTTTATATTGCCGCGATTGCGGTGTTCCTGGTCGTGACCGTGGCGTTCGCCGCCGGTTGCGACAAGCTCGGGAGGCGTCAATGAACACGTTTTACGTGCTTGGCGCCGTCGTGTCCGCCGGCCTGCTGGTCTACCTGGTGGTTGCGCTCTTGAAAGCGGAGGACCTGTAAATGACTTCCCAAGCTATCATCCTTCTCGTCGTCTTCCTGGCCGTACTGCTGGTGCTGGCCTGGCCGCTGGGTGCCTTCCTCGCCAAGGTCGGCGACGGATCGCGCATCCGCGGCTGGGGCTGGATGGCTGCAATAGAGAAATCCTTGTATCGCATCGCCGGCGTCAATCCGGAAGCCGGCATGAACTGGAAAAACTACGCCGTCGCGCTGCTGGTGTTCAATGCACTGGGCGGTCTGTTCGTCTATGCCATGCAGCGGCTGCAGATTTGGCTGCCGTTGAATCCGCAAGCCTTTGCTAGCGTTAGCCCGGATTCGTCGTTCAACACTGCCGTGAGCTTCGTCAGCAACACCAATTGGCAGGGCTACGGCGGCGAATCGACGATGAGCTACCTGACGCAGATGCTCGCGCTGACTGGCCAGAATTTCTTCTCGGCCGCCACCGGCATGGCCGTTGCCTATGCGCTGATCCGCGGCTTCGCTTCCCGCTCGGCGCAATCGATCGGCAATTTCTGGGTCGATATCACCCGCTCCACGCTGTATGTACTGCTGCCGATCTCGACGCTATACGCCGTGTTCCTGATGGGCCAGGGCGTGATCCAGAACTTTTCCGCTTACCAGGATGTGAACCTGATCGATCCGATCACGTACCAGGCGCCGAAGAACGGCCCCGACGGCCAGCCGCTGAAGGATGACAAGGGCAATCCAGTCTTGGAAACTCTGACCGCGAAGACACAGACCATTGCCATGGGCCCGGTCGCTTCGCAGGAAGCGATCAAGATGCTGGGCACCAACGGCGGCGGCTTCTTCAATGCCAATTCCGCGCATCCCTATGAGAACCCGACGCCGCTCTCCAACTTCGTGCAGATGCTCTCGATTTTCCTGATCCCGGCCGGCCTGTGCTTTGCCTTCGGGCGCATGGCGGGCGACCTACGGCAGGGCTGGGCAGTACTGGGCGCGATGACGCTCATCTTCGTCGTAATGACAGTAGTCGTGATGATCGCGGAACAGCAGGTCCATCCGGCTTACCATGCGCTCGGCATCGACCAGGCACAGAGCGCGTTGCAATCCGGCGGCAACATGGAAGGCAAGGAGACCCGCTTCGGCATCGCCGCTTCGACGCTGTTCGCCGCCATTACAACGGCCGCTTCCTGTGGCGCGGTGAACGCCATGCACGATTCCTTCATGCCGCTCGGTGGTCTGGTGCCGATGACGCTGATCCAATTCGGCGAAGTGGTGTTCGGCGGCGTCGGCTCCGGGCTGTACGGGATGCTGATCTTCGCCATCCTTGCCGTGTTCATCGCCGGCCTGATGGTGGGCCGCACGCCGGAATATCTCGGCAAGAAAATCCAGTCTTTCGAAATGAAGATGACGTCGATCGCCATTCTCGTGACGCCGGTGCTGGTATTGGCTGGCACGGCGATCGCCGTCATGGCCGAACCCGGCAAGGCCAGCATGGCCAACCCCGGCGCGCATGGCTTCTCGGAAGTGCTGTATGCCTTCAGCTCGGCAGCCAACAACAATGGCAGCGCCTTCGCCGGCCTCTCTGCCAACACACCGTTCTACAACATTCTCTTGGCGATCGCGATGTGGTTCGGCCGCTTCGCGATGATTGTGCCCATCCTTGCGGTGGCTGGTTCGCTCGCCGCGAAAAAGCGCCTCGACGTCACGGCCGGCACCATGCCGACCCACGGTCCGCTATTCATTGCGCTGCTGGTGGGTGTGGTGGTGCTGGTCGGCGTCCTGAACTACGTGCCGGCATTGGCTCTCGGGCCTATCGTCGAGCACCTGCAACTATTTGCACACTGATTGCACATTGATTTCGAAGGACATTCCTCATGTCACGCAAACGTTTGAAACTGTTCGACTCCGCACTGATCGGTCCCGCGATCGTCGATGCGTTCAGGAAGCTCGATCCGCGCACGCAGTTGCGCAGTCCGGTGATGTTCGTAGTTTATGTCGGCAGCATCATTACCACGCTGCTGTTCTTCCAGGCGGCATTCAGCCAGGGAGAGGCACCGGCCGGCTTTATCCTAACCATGGCGGTGTGGTTGTGGTTCACCGTGCTGTTCGCCAATTTCGCTGAGGCGCTGGCGGAAGGGCGCAGCAAGGCACAGGCGGCATCGCTGCGCGCCTTGAAGCAGACGGTGAGCGCCAAGAAGCTTGACGCACCCCGTCATGGCAGCAAATGGACATTGGTCGCGGCCACCGCCTTGCGCAAGGGCGACGTGGTGCTGGTCGAGGCGGGTGATGTCATTCCCGCCGACGGTGAAGTCATCGAGGGTGTTGCTTCCGTCGATGAGAGCGCGATCACCGGCGAGTCCGCACCCGTGATCCGCGAATCGGGCGGCGACTTCTCCGCCGTCACCGGCGGTACGCGCGTGCTGTCGGACTGGCTGGTGGTGAAAGTATCGGTCAATCCCGGCGAAGCCTTCATCGACCGCATGATCGCCATGGTCGAAGGCGCCAAGCGCCAGAAGACGCCGAACGAGATCGCGCTCACCATCCTGCTGGTGGCGCTGACCATCGTGTTCCTGGTGGTCACTGTTACCTTGCTGCCGTTCTCGCTGTATTCCGTCGAGGCGGTCAAGGCCGGCGTGCCGATCACCATCACGGCGCTGATCGCGCTGCTGGTCTGCCTGATCCCCACCACCATCGGCGGCCTGCTGTCGGCCATCGGTGTGGCGGGCATGAGCCGCATGATGCAGGCCAATGTGATTGCGACGTCCGGCCGCGCGGTGGAAGCGGCAGGCGACGTCGACGTGCTCCTGCTCGACAAGACCGGCACCATTACCCTCGGCAACCGCCAGGCGGCGGCTTTCATCCCCGCGCCCGGTGTAACGGAAGAGCAATTGGCCGATGTCGCGCAGCTGGCATCGCTGGCCGACGAAACGCCGGAAGGCCGCAGCATTGCCGTGCTGGCAAAGCAGCGCTTCAACATCCGCGGCCGCGAAATGGAATCCATGCATGCCGTGTTCGTGCCCTTCACCGCGCAGACGCGCATGAGCGGCGTGGATATCGGCGAACGCGTGATCCGCAAGGGTGCGGCTGACTCGATCAAGAAACATGTCGCCCTGCTCGGCAAGCCGTTTCCTGCGGAAGTGGAGCGCGCGGTGGATGATGTCGCCCGCCGTGGCAGCACGCCGCTGGTGGTGATCGACAACGGCCGCGTGATGGGTACCATCGAACTGAAGGACATCGTCAAGGGCGGCATCAAAGAGCGCTTTTCCGAGTTGCGGCGGATGGGCATCAAGACCGTGATGATCACGGGCGACAACAAGCTGACCGCTGCTGCCATCGCCGCCGAAGCCGGTGTAGACGATTTCCTCGCCGAAGCCACGCCGGAAGAAAAGCTGAAGCTGATTCGCAAGTACCAGGGTGAAGGCCGGCTGGTCGCGATGACGGGCGACGGCACCAATGACGCGCCGGCGCTGGCGCAGGCCGACGTTGCAGTGGCAATGAATTCCGGCACGCAGGCGGCGAAGGAAGCGGGCAACATGGTCGACCTCGATTCCAACCCGACCAAGCTGATCGAGGT
>DASVLM010000463.1:0-4668 GCA_036384875.1 Noviherbaspirillum sp. | reverse complement strand
CCGCCATGCCGGTTCCCGGAGATGTATCGATTCTCAGTTCGCCGTCAAGCGACGCGACGCGCTCACGCATGCAGATCAGTCCGAAGGACCCATGCTTGCCAAGGTCGATTTCCGACGCTCCCCTGCCATTGTCCACAATGGATAGCGTGAGCGAAGACCGACACATTTCCAGCGTGATGTCCACGGAAGTTGCCTGAGCGTGCTTGGCGACATTATTGAGTGACTCTTGTACGAGACGGTACAGCATGCTTGCCGCATTGCCACGCAAGACCGGCTCGCTCGCCGGCAAGTGAAGACGGCAGGAAACGCTGTAGCGGGCTTCAAAATTCCTTGCAAGCAGTTGCAAGGCATCGACCAAACCCACGTCGTCGAGCAGCTTGGGCGGAAGGTCGGCAATGATTCTGCGCACCGAGATCATCATCGAGTTGACCAAATCATTGATGCCATCAAGGCGCTGCAGTACGCTGCCCTCGCTCGGCGGAAGCTGTTGTGCCAGCATGGACAAGTCCATTTTCATCGCAGCCAGCAATTGCCCAAGATCGTCGTGCATCTCTCTGGCAAGTCTTTTCTGTTCGTCTTCCCGGACAGCGTCGAGCGCGCCGATGAGCCGTTTGAGCTCTGCATGGGATCGTATTAATTCCTCCTGCGCCTGCTTGCGTTCGGTGATATCGAGAACAACGCCATGCAGGAACATCCGGCGTCCTGCATCATCGGTGGCCAGCCTTGCTTCATCATGGAACCAGCGCAGCGCTCCATCCGCGCGGCGTAGTCGGTAATCAATGCTCAACGCCATGCCGGAAGAAATTGTTGCAACAACCGCTTGGCGGAAGTGCTCGCGGTCTTCTTCATGCATCTGCTGCAGCTTCAGACCCGGGTCGCTGCACCATTGCTCAGAAGTGAAACCGAGGAGTTCGACTATCTTGGGACCGACATAAATATTTGTCGCTTCGTTGTCGATGCTGGCGACATAGGATATTCCGCCTAATTGCCCGATGAACGATTGGAATCGGGTTGCGGCGTCCAGCCGTTCCTGTTCCGCTTGCTTGTGCCCGGTGATATCGTGCAATTGCCCGTGAAAAATATCGTCCCTGTTGGTGCTGCCAGTGTATTCAATGTGACTGAGTACATGGCGAAGCGATCCGTTTTCTTGCTGGATTCGATATTCAATGGTCGCGTTTCCACGTTCCCTGAAAGTACCTTCCAGGCAAGCTCGCACTCGTTGCCGGTCTTCCGGGTGCACATAACGCTCGATGTATTCCGCATGGCTGGCAGTGACGGTCGAAGTATCTATACCAAGCAGGCGGCGAAATTGCGGAGACCATGCTGTGAAGGTTTCGCGCTCCTTGCACAAGCGAAGCGTAAAGGTGGCGAAACCGGCCAGGGATTCTGCGCAATCCAGAATCCGTTGCATGTTATCCGGATTGATTTTTGATGAGTTGAACTTTGCTTTGCGCAGGGAAATAAACAGTGCAGCGCCCGTTATCGTCCCGGCCATGATCGCCATTGGAAGAGAATGATGCTGGACGTATGTCGCTGATACCCCTGACGCAAGCGCAGTACTTATCGCGACCGGCAGGTGCAATTTCAGGCGATCTGCCAACGATGACTGCCACGGCGAACCCGTGCGCATCCGCATCCTCCCGTAGTGAATCGATGTTCGCACTGCAATCTCGTTGCAGCCAGCAGGGGCTGAACAGGACAAATTTGCTGCAATGCGAAAATCAATATTATTCAAGCACGACGTTGCTCGCAACTGAGAGTTTATACAGTGTGTATTACGTCCGCCGGCTTATGGGAATGCAGGAGGATTCTCGATTTCAGGATGAATTTGCTGCAAGACAGCATCATACACACAGCGATAGCCGGGCATCCTGCTGATAGACTACCGCCAGTTCGGACATGCAGCTCTTCTACTGGCCCATGCAAATACAACTCGGAGACATCAGTCACATCATTCAGCTGGCGATCGCGCCGGTTTTCCTGTTGACCGGCGTCGGAACCAAGCTTTCGGTGTTGACCAATCGGCTTGCGCGCATTATTGACCGATCACGGCTGCTGGAGGACCGATTGCATGCTTCTGGCAATGTGGATGTCGCAGATGCGGTGGCGGAACTCGACACGCTTTATCAGCGTGGACATCTGATCAATCGCGCGATTACGCTCAGTACAGCGTGCGGCTTGTTCGTCTGCGTGGTGATTGCGGCGTTGTTCATCGGCGATGCTCTAAACATCGATCTGGCCAAGTTGATCGCCTTGCTGTTCGTGCTGGGAATGTTTTCCTTGATCGGAAGCTTCGTCTATCTGCTACGGGAAATATTTGTCGCCACGAGAACCATGTCTACCCGGCGAGTTATTCGTCCGCAGCGGTAGGGGACGAGATGTTATGGCGGCTGCGCTGCCGCCGAAACGCGTCATTCAGTTCGGATACCCATGAAGGCCTTACGACGTAACGGTCAGCGTTTTTCATGCATTCATCAATTGCTTCCCGCCAAATTTGAATGATGTGCGCTGTCTGGACGGGACGGAGCCCGCCAGCTTCAACCCGGATGGCACGTACGCCGAGGGTGTTCAGGGCCGGCAGCAACCTGAGTACCTTGATGTCGGCGAAAGCCTGATTGCTGAAGCAGTTGTCGTTTGCGGCGTTTTCCTCTGTGGCGCATAGATCTGCCTTCGCATTTTCTCTATGGCGCATCGCATTGTCAGTGGCGGATTTCCTTTCTAGCGTCGCGTCCTGCAGTTGCCCGGAACTGATAATGGATGTGAAGTGGCTGAATCCATGCAACTCCAAATCGACGGGAGTGTCACGTGCGATGCCGATCAAATCGGCCATTGACAGCAGCTGCGGCAAAGCGACGCGAGTGATATTGAAATGACGTTTGAGGAAAACGAGGGTGGCAGCATCGACGGCGTCCGATGCGGCGTAATGCAGTTGTAGTTGCGGATGGTGTGCGGCAGCGTATAGCATCAATTCGTGACTCGACAGCTCAACGGCATCGACCTTACGTACCGCTGCCTGATCGATAATGGCGCGCGCGAGGGACCATGGTGCTGCCTGGGGATGCCAATCGATATGAATGGCAACTTTGCAGCGCCGGCGATGCGCGTAACGAATTCCGTCCGCCATGGGCCCCAAATCAGTCTTTGCGTCGGTGCAGCCGATGTTGTTCCGGAAGGAAAACTGGAGTTGGACGCAGTCAGCACCGCTATCTACGGCCGCATGCAATTGGGCCAGCGTATCGACCGGACAAACCAGTTCGATTGTGGCCGGGGAATGTGCGGCGTCGGCACCGATCGAGAATAAATTTGCAAATGCTTTGGCCATGTGGTGTTTCCGCGCAGCGAATGTCGACGATAACTGCGTTGTGGCACAAAAATCCGACTATTTCCAACCTGCAACGGGCTCAACTGTATCAAACCAGGAAATGCCATTATTGAGAATTCTCAATGGTGGCCAAAGAATAGCTACTAGGCAATGATGCAAGGGGTGAGAGAGGTGCACAAAAACAAAAAGGGCTTGCGATTGCTCGCAAGCCCTTGAATTTGTTGGCTCCCCGACCTGGACTCGAACCAGGGACCTGCGGATTAACAGTTGTATTAACTCATTGTTTTTGTTAATTATTGGCTCGCCCTCACTCGTCACGCTTCGCGAAGAAGCGTCAAGATGTGTCACGCTTGGTGGTTGCATTCCTCTTAATTTTTTTGATTTTTTTCTTACACTGCGGAACAATGCAATATTTCGCAACGGCATCAAAATCGGAGGAATTGTGAGAGGACAAGCAAAGCCCCTACCCGATGTTTCCCTAAACCTAAGCGATAAGCTTTTGTTTGGTAACGACGCCGGTGAGGACGAAGATAGTGAGGTACTTGCTTCATACTTCCTTAGCCAAAGTTCCTTTGACGAGTTCCTTAATCAATCCGTTCGACTTCACGTCGCTCGGGGACGGAAGGGGGTTGGTAAATCAGCTCTCCTCTCAAAACTGGGCCACGATCTTCGGCTCGACGAAGGCAAGCCGATTGTCGTCTCGCTCGTTCCATCTAACTTGGAGGCATTGTTGCCTCAACCGGGAACAACAAGCAGTGCGGCATTAGAGAACTATTGGAAGCAAGTGATTTGTCGCGCGATCAATTATGAAATTGCCAAGACGATCGGCTTCGCTTGGAAAGATGATGAAATCTCGTTAGTGGAGAACTCTGAACTGGCTGGCTTTCGTGGACGAAATATTTTCGGAGCATTAATCGGCCGTCTACTGAACAAGGTGAATTTACTCGGAGCGATCGAGCTGCAACCTAAAGTCGTTGGTATCTCGAATAATGAGCAGCTCTTGAAGCGAATGCAGGATGAGCGCGATGACGCGCGCCAAGTCTGGTTACTTATCGACGATATTGATTCAAAATTTCAAAACACAGCGGAACAGCAGGCTTATGTGTCATCGTTCTTCTCAGCTTGCAGGGGGCTTGTGAGGGAGATCAGCGGCATCTCAATACGTGCGACAGTTCGAACTGATGTGTGGACGAGCTTAAGGACAGCGGAAGACCTCGATAAGTTCGAACAGTACGTTACAGAAATCAGCTGGACCGCAAAGCAACAAAAAGACATTCTAACCAAACGGATTCACGCATATGTAATGCGCAAGTTCCCTCGATCGTTCGTTGCTAAAAACTGGGATA
>DASVLM010000462.1:0-2950 GCA_036384875.1 Noviherbaspirillum sp. | reverse complement strand
CGCCCAACATCAAGGGTGGGGAATTTTACTCCGGAAAAAATGGGGAAATTCCAGCGGCATTGACACTTCTATACCTATCATTACGACCTGGCGTTCGACAGCGACAAGGCCACCCGCATCGACCTGCACACCACCAACCGCGGCGATGCGACCACCACCAACCGCTACGATGCCGATGGCAACCTGGTGCGGGTGAGCGATACCACGGGCCTGAACCGCAGCTTCATGAACGACGCGGCCGGGCGCGTGCTGCAGAAGATGCAGGACGGCAAGCGCAGCCATACCCTGATTGCCAACGGCGAGGTCGTGGGCAGCAGCGACGACAGCCGTTTCGACAGCATCAACACCGCCTACGTGCCGGCCAATACCGGCGCCACGGCTCCCGGCAGCTATACGGTGCAGCCGAACGATACCTTGCAGGGCATTGCCAAGGCGGTCTGGGGCGATCCGACGCTGTGGTACCTGATCGCGGATGCCAACGGCCTGGATGACGGCGCGCCGCTGGTCGCAGGACAGGTGATCAATCTGCCGGCACGGCCGAATGCGGTGCACAACAATGCGGCCACCTTCAAGCCGTATGACGCCAGCGAGGCGGTCGGCAATACCGCGCTCAATCTGCCCATGCCGGCCGGCAGCGATGGTTGTGGGGGCATGGGGCAGATCATCATGATTGCCGTGGCAGTGGCGGTCACGCTGTACACCGCTGGCGCATTGAGCGGCGCGGCGGGATCGATCGGCCAGGTCATGTCGTCCGGCGCATCGTTCCTTGGCGGCACAGCGACGGCAGCGACAGAAACGGTCGGCATGTCGCTGGGCGTAGCCGGCACCGGCGCCGTGGCGGGTGCCGCCGGATCGATTGCCAGCCAGGTCGTGGGCAACGCCATTGGGGCGGAAGATGGCTTCAACTGGAACCAGGTAGCGCTGGGAGCGATTGCGGGTGGCGTGGCGGGTGGATTGTCGGGCTGGACGCCGGCAGGCGGCAATATCTATGACTTGGGCAATGTGGTGGCACGTACCGCCGTGGGCAGCGTCATGACTCAGGGCATCGATGTGGTGACGGGTTTGCAGGATCACTTCAGCTGGGCCGCCGTGGCGGCGTCGGCAGCAGGCGCGGGTGTCAGCAACGGCGCAGCCGCTGGCTTGCAGGACACCGCATTTGCACACGCCTTCGGCAGCCTGGGTGTGGGCACGCTGGCCGGCTTTGCGGGCGGCGTGGTTACCGCCGGACTCAATGGCGGGCGCATCAGCACCAAGCAGGTTGCTACTGATGCGTTCGGGAACACGTTAGGGCAATCACTGGCGCAGCAGGATTGGCAGAGTAGCGGCGGACAACAGACCGACAAGGCAAATTCGGCATACAACGGTGGTGCAGCCTTCGACGCCGCGTACAAGGCCACTCAAGACAACCCGTTCTACGTGCCGCCGGCAGTTGCAGGTGTGTCGATGTCGGCGGGTGCGGGCAGCAGTGGGGACATAACGATGGGCGCACTGTTGCCAAGTGATAGCTTGACGTTCGCTGAGGACGTGGCGCAACGCAAGGCCGAGTTCACGCCGCGCGTCATCATCACTGCACCGCACATGACGGAAGCGCAAAAGCTGGCCTTCGATTTCGAACAGAAGATGCTGGCGCCGCAAGGATCGTCTGATTGGATTGAGGAAAACCGCGCGTCCGATCAGCAGCACTATCGGGACTGGGAAGCGAACGCCTCCAATCCCGTGTCTGCGATCATGGCGCGCTATGGCTCGATTGCAAACCATGCGTTCTACGACCTCGCAGGCGGAGCCAAAGCGCTCTATCAATTGGCGACCGATCCGCAGGCACAAATCAATGCCGTCAAACGTGTAGGTTATGCGCTCACGCATCCAGGAGAAGTTGCGGACGCGTTGGGAAACAAGGTTATGGCTTTCGCGAACATGCAGCCAGGCGAGCGAGCCGAGGCGATCATGCGCGCCGGCCTTGGCGGCTTGGCCACCGCTGGTGTTGGCGAAGTGTCCAGTCTGACCGGCAGGGGGCTCGTCGCGACGGCGGAGTGGGTAGCGCCGAAGGCTGGTCAAGCGCTGGAAACGTACATGGCTCGTTCGGGTGGATTGGCATACATGGCTGATGCGCAAAGTCCAAGCATAGCAATTGATCCAGAGCATTTAAGTTTAGTAACTAGTCATCCAGATGCCCATGCCTTGGCCCGTCACGGCGGAAGTGTGACAGACGAACAGCTATTTGTGCGAGCACAAACTGGGTCGCACCTGATGGTTCGATATCTATTCGTAATGGGCAAATCCGATTACCTGAATTCGCAACTGCATTCTATAGTGATGATTTGCTAATTCAATCAGATCAGTTTGTTCGAAACAATCAGCTGCTTTCCGCGATTGCCGATGATCCAGCAGCCCTTTCTCATACAATTAAAAGTGCCGATGTCGGTCAACATGTTGGGCGCGGCTTTGGACGCATAGGAGGTGGACGTTATGATTCAGCAATGCAAGGGGCACTTAATTTCATTGATGGATTGACTAATGTTCAAGCCACTTATGAACTTAATGCAATAACAGGAAATTGGGAAACTATAACTATTTTCCCGGTGAAATAAATGACTACATATCCAAAACTCGATAAATTGATTTCTTCAACGTATTCAGTTGATACGGGACTCTCTGAGGAGCATGCAGAAAAGCTGTATATGAGGATGCTCGAAAACGAAGAGTGGAAAAGGCAACTTTCCGTTGAAGTTGAAGCGGCTTTCTCTGATGACTCATTTTCTTGGCAGGATTTTTTTGAGAAGCATGAAGTGTATTCTGCAGAAAACGAAATTGAAGCACGAGAATATGCTGAAAGAATAATTCGCGCGCCTTTGAAGTCACGATGATTTTTTAGCAGAGGGCTACCACGAATGCATTCGGCTATGGATTGAAGAATTTGATCATAAATAAATTCGAAGAAGTAGACCAACAA
>DASVLM010000461.1:0-4881 GCA_036384875.1 Noviherbaspirillum sp. | reverse complement strand
GCAAACACCGCGAGCACACAGTCGAGAGCGGACAAATGCAATGCACGCTCGGTCACCTGCCCAGAGCTGCGCGCCTCATTGACGATACGCAACACTGCCGCCGGCGATGTCGACATCGCAAGTGACGCCAGCAACAACGCTGCAACGATTGGAACACCGAACCATTGCGCGAGCAAATATACGGCGATGAAAGTGCCAACCGATTCGACCACGCCCGTCACCGTGAGCCAAGGATTGAGGCGCAACCAGCGCAGATTGATGCGGTAACCAAACTCGAAGAGAATCAGGCCGAACGCGACGTTCGCCAGCAGCATCACCGCATCTCGTCCTGATTGGGCAAGCAAGCCGCTCTGGCCCAGGATAAAGCCGGTTATCCCGTAGATACTGATGCGAGGCAAGCCGGTCCATCGATGGCCGAACTCGCCGGCAATCCATGCAATGGCAACCGCGATTGGCCAAGCCAAATCGGCCGCCACAGGCAGCAAATCCATCATCCTGTTCCTCCCAATAATCCGCTCAAATGCCAGCCGTGTCCGAAGAGAACCGGATCGCCGGTTGACAGTATAGACAAGCAAATAATTCTGCCGATCCGGCATCATCCGCCGCAACGACAATTGACATGCGCCGGGCATCCTGATCCGGCAACCTTGGCGCAAAAGAAAAGAAGCCCCCGCATGACGGGGGCTTGAAAGAAGGCCCGGTAATTGCCCTCATCGCTTTGGGTTAGGCGAACGTAGCCGTTAATCCGCTATCAAGCAGATTGCTTACGGTCGTCCGATATGTTGCGAGTCTGACCGCGATCAGTTCGACCCGCTGTCCTGGCGTCTCCTCCAGTACCTGTTACCTTATTAAACGTGTATTTTCTAAAGGATTGCGGCCTATTGACGCAACCCTGTCCTCTTCGGGACAGCATTTCTACGACCGTCATCGCGGCCGACTCAGAAAACATATTGCCCGAAAAATCCATTTGGGGCAATATAATTTGCTTAAACATATTCTCATTTTTGATTGGCTGCTATGCTGTTCTCTTCCGTTGCAAACCGGATTGCCTCTTCGCTGCACTCCACAATCCGGCAAAACGCGCGGCCACGCCAGACATGGCGAATGCTCACGCGTGGACGGATGCGCCATTACTGGCATCATGGTGCCGCATGGCTGCTCGGCTCCCTTCTTATCGGACTGGCCGCAACCGGGTTTGCCTACGGCGCCGAATGGGCTAACAACCTTAACAAGCTCTTGTTGAGCAAAACCCCAATCGCTGCGCTTCTGGTGATGCCCGCAGGCTTTGCCCTGTGCGCTTATCTGGGCAGGCGATATTTTGCCGGCACGCAAGGAAGCGGAATTCCGCAAACCATTGCCGCAATCGACATTCTCGATAGCGCAAAAAAAAGCGACCTGCTCTCATTGCGCATTGTGTTCGGCAAAATCATGCTGTCGCTGGGAGGCTTGGCAGTCGGAGCTTCGATCGGGCGCGAAGGACCAACAGTTCAAGTCGGCGCTTCGATCATGCATGCCTTTTATTCACGTGGGCCGTTTCGCAACGTAGGCTCTCGCCGCGCACTGATTTTGGCCGGTGGTGCCGCCGGCATTGCCGCTGCGTTCAACACTCCGCTGGCCGGCATCATGTTCGCAGTGGAAGAATTGAGCAAGAAACACGTCTTCAACGCCAACAGTTCGGTACTGGTCACCGTGATCGTATCCGGACTGATCCCGCTCTCGCTTCTTGGCAACTACACTTATTTTGGAAGCACGGGTGCATTTCTCGACTGGCAATTCAGTGTCCCGGTTATCCTGGCTTGCGGACTTACCGGTGGCATTGCCGGGGGGATTTTCAGTCGACTGCTGCTTTCGTCATCATTCATCCTGCCATCGCGGCTTGCCGAATATGCGAAACACCGGCCCGTTGTCTTTGCCGCCGCCTGTGGCTTGTTCGTCGCGGCCATCGGAGTTTGCACCAATGGAATGGTTTTCGGTACCGGATACCAGCCGACCCGCCTGACGCTGGAAGACAGCAACGTTCTTCCATGGTACTTCGGCATCGCAAAAATGGCGGCAACTTTGCTGTCGTCAATGAGCGGCATACCTGGCGGAATTTTCGCACCTTCACTCGCAGTCGGCGCCGGCCTTGGTGACAATATCGCCGCCTTGCTCCCGTCTATTGCGCCGCACAGTGCAATCATCTTGCTGAGCATGGCCGCTTATCTGGCCGGCGTCACCCGCGCGCCAGTGACTTCCTTTATCATCATGATGGAAATGACGGACAGCCACCATATGCTGCTCCCGCTGATGACCGTGACGCTGGTCGCCAGCGGAATTTCCAAGCTGATCAGCCCCACCCCCCTCTACCATGCGCTGTCCGAGCGTTTCCTGCCGCCGACTCCAGGCAAAAATACATGAGATAGACGGAGCATGAACGCGGCACCTATTCCGGATGATCTGAAGCGGTTTATCCTGCTTGGCATTCCTTCCATTCCCTATTTGGAAGCAATGCTCCTGCTGCGTAGTGAAACTGCACAGCCTTGGGATGCGCGGCAAGTTGCGCAACGTCTTTACCAAAACGAAAAAGTAGCGCAGGCCCTGTTGGCGGAATTGCATGCAGGCGGGGTGATCGAAGCTGACGATGAGCAAGCGCAACAATTCCGGTACAGTCCCCATTCGAAGGATCTGCGTCAGATGATCGACCGGCTGGCAGAGGTCTACGCGAAGAATCTCATTGGAGTCACTAATCTCGTGCATTCCTCCAATAACAAGAGAAAGGCACAAACGTTCGCAAATGCCTTCATCTGGCGAAAGGACTTGTGACATGGCTGCTGCAATCTATCTGCTCTGCGCATTGACTGCCCTCGCCTGCGCCTGCCTTATCCTCCGCAGCTATTTCCGGTTTCGGAACCGCCTGCTCTTGTGGACCGGGCTTTGTTTCGCGGGCATGTTCGTCAATAACTTTCTTCTGGTAATCGACCGCCTGCTTTTGCCTGACTACGACTTGCTGACATGGCGCCAGCTTGCAGCTCTTGCGGCATTGCTGCCATTGCTGTATGGGCTCATATGGGAGGAGGAATGACGACGTTGAACGCCATACTAGCCGGCGCGATCGCCATGGGTTCCCTGGTGGCCAGCCTGTTTTTCCTGCGTTTCTGGAAAAGCACCCAGGACCGCTTCTTCCTCTATTTTGCAATGTCCTTCGTGCTGGAATTCGGGAGCCGGATCGTGCTCGGCATGACCTCATTGCATAACGAAGAGTCGCCCGTCTATTATCTGATCAGGCTGGTAGCTTACGGACTGATCCTGTTCGCCATCATTGAGAAAAACAAGCGGCGGAACAAGCAATAAAGGGTATTCTCATCGACCTGCACGCTCATCTGTTTTCGTTGACCAGAAATCACATACTTTCCGATTTCCCTCGAAGCAGGTCTGGCGCCCCAGCGCATCTAGTGTAACGCCTTGATAAAAAAAAACCCGCGCAATCTTGAGGATTTGCGCGGGTTTTGAAGTTTCTTGCAGCATCTAATACCAGTAACTGGCGGAGACGGAGGGATTCGAACCCTCGATACAGGTTTAAGCCCATATGCTTCCTTAGCAGGGAAGTGCCTTCGACCTCTCGGCCACGTCTCCACACTGCGGACAGCCGCTAAACAGCCATCCCGTTGAAGCCACGCATGATAACTGCTCGCAGTGACTTGGTCAATGAAACATTGAATCGAACTGGAGTTCCGTCAAGCTTTTTCCAGATCAAATACCTTGTGCAGGGCACGAACTGCGAGCTCCATGTATTTCTCGTCAATCAGGACCGAAATCTTGATTTCCGAGGTAGAGATCATCTGGATGTTGATGCCCTCTTCCGACAACGTACGGAACATCTGCGACGCAATGCCGACGTGGCTGCGCATACCTACGCCGACCACTGAAACCTTCGATACCTTTGCGTCGCCGGTAATGCTGGCCGCGCCGATATGCTCCTTGACACTCTTGTTCAGCAGATCCATCGCCTTCGCATATTCGCCACGCGCAACCGTGAAAGTAAAGTCGGTTTTGCCTTCGACGGACTGATTCTGAATGATCATGTCCACTTCGATATTGGCATCGGCAATCGGGCCGAGGATCTGGTAGGCGATGCCGGGTTTGTCCGGTACGCCGAGGACGGTGATCTTTGCTTCGTCGCGATTGAACGCGATACCGGAGATGACGGCTTGTTCCATATGTGTATCTTCCTCAAACGAAATCAGGGTGCCGGAGTTCGCTTCTTCTTCGAGCGGCATGAGCGGATCGGTTAGCGACGACAGCACGCGCGTCGGTACCTTGTAGTTGCCGGCAAACTCCACCGAGCGGATCTGCAGGACCTTCGAACCCAACGAGGCGAGTTCCAGCATTTCCTCGAAGGTGACCGTCTTCAGGCGACGCGCTTCGGACACCACGCGCGGGTCGGTAGTGTAGACACCGTCCACGTCGGTATAGATCAGGCACTCCGCTGCCTTCAGTGCGGCGGCCACCGCAACTGCAGAGGTATCGGAACCGCCACGACCGAGAGTCGTGATGTTGCCGTTGTCATCCACGCCTTGGAAACCCGTGATGATCACGATCTTGCCGGCAGCCAGGTCCTTGCGCACGCGCTCATCATCAATCGACTGGATCCGCGCCTTGGTGAAGGCGGAATCCGTCTTGATCGGCACTTGCCAGCCTGCGTAGGACACTGCCTGCTTGCCGATGGTCTGCAACGCCATCGAAAGCAATGCGACGGAGACCTGCTCGCCTGTTGAAGCCAACATGTCGAGTTCGCGAGGATCCGGCTGCGGCATGATCTCTTTTGCGAGGGCGATCAGGCGGTTGGTTTCGCCGGACATGGCCGACGGCACCACCACGATCTGGTGACCTGCGTCATGCCAC
>DASVLM010000460.1:0-11546 GCA_036384875.1 Noviherbaspirillum sp. | reverse complement strand
GCGTGATCGACCACACCGACCAGACCTTGTTTTCGCGGGTGCATCAGCTCGGTCCCGGTCATTGCATCCACATCGCCTCCTTGCAGGTGTTTGCAGGCGCCGACGGCCGCGTCCCGACGACGCAATGGTACGAGTTGCTGCCCGAGGAGGTGCAGGGCTCGTTCGACGACGCTGCCGACATGTTCCGGCAACGGTTCGAGGACGCCGTGCGCCAGCATTTGCGCGCCGACGTCGCGGTCGGCAGCTGCCTGTCCGGCGGACTGGATTCATCGTCCATTGTCTGCGTAATGAACCGGCTGTTGCGCGAACAGGATGCAAGCCATCTGCAAATGAGTTTTTCCGCCTGCAGCACCGACAAGCGCATCGACGAACGCAAGTGGATAGACGAAGTGGTGAAGGCCACCGGCGTCCAGCCGCACTATGTTTATCCCGAAGTCGACAAGCTGTTCAAGGAATCGCCGTCCATTACCTGGCACCAGGATGAACCGTTCGGTTCGACGAGTACTTATGCGCAGTGGAACGTGTTTCGTCTCGCTGCGGAAAATGGCGTGAAGGTGATGCTGGACGGCCAGGGCGCCGACGAGCAGCTGGCGGGATATCACCCGTATTTCGGCGCGAGATTCTCGGCCCTGTTGCGCGCGGGGCGCCTGCTGCAATTATGGAAGGAGATCCAGCAGACCAAGCGCGCCCATGGCTACTCCGAGCTGCGCGCAATGATGTATCTGGCCGATACGCTGCTGCCGGAAATCATCAAGCAGCCGCTGCGCGCGTATGCGGGCCGCACCTACAGCAAGCCATCCTGGCTCAACCTGTCGATGCTCAACGTCGAACCGACCAATCCCATCACGCGTTCCGGTGCGGTCATGAACAGCATACGCAGCATGTCGATGGCGCAATTGACATGCAATAACCTCCAGATGCTTCTGCATTGGGAAGACAGAAGCTCCATGGCCCATTCGGTGGAATCCCGCGTGCCGTTCCTGGATCACCGCCTGGTGGAATTCGTGGTGGGCCTGCCTGACGAATACAAGTTGTCGGAAGGCGTGACCAAGCGGGTGTTGCGATCGGCGATGAGCGGCATACTGCCTGTACCCATTCGCGACCGCATGGACAAGATCGGATTCGCAACGCCGGAAGAAGTGTGGATGCGCGGGCCTGCGGCCGATATGTTCAGGAAGAAGATGCAGCATGCGGTCGACGTCAGCAACGGCATTCTCAATGCCGAGTGTTTCGACATGATGGAGGCAGTCATCGGCGGAAAGGAACGCTTCACTTTCATGCCTTGGCGCGCGATCAATTTTGGGGAATGGATAGACACGTTTTCCGTGAAAACAAGGTAATGGCCCGTCATCGCGCCAACCGATCAATGGAGCGAATCGGTTCTCCCGTATCCGGCTTCGAATCATCAAAATTCGATACTTATTCTTCCGCGCCCAAGTCGCTAAAGTGATAGCGAGCTAACACCGGGCGAAGCCTCGTTTCAACGCCTTGTTTCAGATTCACGCCATGGGCGGCGATGCACCGCGCGGGTTGCGCACGTGCGTCCTCGACAATGCCCACGGCTCACTTCACGCACAAGATCATGATGATTTCCGATCCAGCCTTATTCGGCACGGCAACCGCCGCTGCCGCAGCCAGCTTTGCGGCAAGCGTGTTGATCGTTCTCACGGAGAAATGGCATGAGAAGCTTTCATCCGACAGCGACATGCGCGGTGCCCAGAAATTCCACAAACGTCCCGTTCCGAGGATAGGCGGGGTCGCGCTGATAGCGGGCTTGTTTGCGGCGATCATGTTCGGCGTGCAGCAGTGGACGGACATTCCGCCGAAGAACCATGCTGGCGCGCTCACGCTGCTGCTGCTCGCCGCATTGCCGGCCTTCGCCGCAGGCTTGCTTGAAGACCTGACAAAGAAGGTTTCTGTCGGCTCGCGCCTCTTGGCGACGTTCGCAAGCGCGCTCGTCGCCTGCCTGCTGCTGGACGCTTACCTGCCTCGGCTGGATATCTGGGGGATAGACGCTCTGCTGCGGATGGTGCCCATCGCCATCGTGGTAACGGCGTTTGCGGTAGCCGGCATGGCAAACTCGGTCAATATCATCGACGGATTCAACGGCCTGGCAGGAAGCACCGTGGTGCTCATGCAGGCGGGCATGGCCTTCCTCGCGTGGCAATCGGGCGACCTGTTCGTTACCAGGCTGGCCATGGCCGGCATTGGCGCAACGATAGGTTTCCTCCTGCTGAATTACCCGGCGGGGCGGCTGTTCATGGGAGACGGCGGAGCATATCTGCTCGGCTTCTGGACGGCGGAAGTCGCCGTGCTGATCGTTGCGAGGAACCCGTCGATCAACGCGTGGCAGATCTTCGCCATTTGCGCCTATCCGATCATTGAGGTGCTTTTCAGCATTTATCGAAAGAAGTTCATCCGCAAGATGAGCCCGGGGCTACCCGACCGGCTGCACTTCCATATGCTGGTCTATCGCCGCTATGTATGCCAGATCGTTCCGGCTGCCGGCAAGCGGCTTTGGGTCAGGAATGCGCTGGTGACATGCGTAGTGCTGTCCTGGACCATGCCCCTGATGGCGCTCTCCGTCGTCTTCGGCACTACCGCCAAGGGTGCGATAGCGATGGTGCTGCTGCAGGTATTCCTGTATCTCGCCGTCTATACGCGACTGGTGCGCGGGCACTGGTGCCTCAACCCGGCGGAAGTGTTCGGACTCCTGCCGCAGCAAAAGGTGAAATCGCGCTGATCGCCAGTGCATCAACTCCATTAACTCGATCAACTACGCAGAGACCGAACCGTCTCCCGGGTTGGCGTAGAGATCGAGCAGGCATTCAGCGTCGAGGCCAGACGCGCTGCCAGGCGATTGGTGTCGTGATTCTCTTCTACGTAGCGGCGCCCCGCTGCGCCCATCCGCTGCCGTTCTTCCGGCGGCATGCGGTAGAGCGCAATGATCGCGCGCGCCAGCTCTTGCGGATCGTCGGGAGGCACCGTTATCCCCGCGCCTGCCTCCAGTACCGGATTGTTGGCCGCATTGCAGGCAATCACCACCGGACGCGCTGCTGCAAAATAATCGAACAGCTTGTTCATGCTGATGCCGTACCTGTATAGCTGGGGAAGTCCGAGGACAGTGATGACGAATCCGTCGGCCTGTGCAGCCAGCTGCGGAATCGTGCTCTTGGGTACCGGCGGCTCGAAGGAGATGTTGGTCAGGTTCAGTGTGTTTGCAAGCCGCTGCAATTCTTCCTTCAGCGCTCCGCTGCCTATCATGCGCAACTTGATCGCTTCCGAGCCCGCCTCGCCGGCAACCAGCTTCATGGCATGTATCAATGGAGAAAGTCCGTTGGCGAGTCCGTGCGCGCCGAAGTACATCAATACAAACGGCGATTCCGGCTTGCTTTGCACCTCGTTGCGCGCACTGGCGTCGACGGATTCGGAAGAGGTGGACGTGGCCGACAGGTCGACGCCGTTGGGAATCCATACCACCTTGTCCCTCGAAATTCCGAGCGCGGAAATGTAATCGGCGGCATAGGGCAAAGGGGCGACGATCCGCACTGCCGACCGGTACAGCCAGCGCTCAAGGCGGCGCAGTGCCCAGGTCACGGGACTGCGCTCGCTCAGCTTGCCAAAGTCCACCAGTGTCTGTGGCCACAGGTCGCGCACTTCGAACACGAATGGAACACGATGGCGCCGCGCGAGTAACAGTGCAGCCACCGCCGCCAGCGGATGCACGCTCGACCCGATGACGACGTCGGGCTTCGACAGCCCGGCAGTGCAACCCGGCATCACGACGCGCCAGGTGTAGGTCAGCATGTTCAGCACGCGACGCATGCCATTGCCTCGGTACTCGGGCGTGCGCACCCAGAGGAAGGGCACATGGGAATAGGATTCGCAGCGCCGCTTCTCATGCGGTTCCAGTCTTTGCCTGCCTGTAATGTGCTCGACGCTCGCAGCAATCACCGTTGCCTGCCAGCCGTGCTTGCGCAGATTCACTGCGAGATCGAAGTGGCGGGTAATACCTGCCGACCCCGGCTCGATGGCGTAGTGATTGAGTATCCAGACCTGTTTCATTGAATGCCTTTCGTTGACGAGACCGTGTGCTGCATCAGTGTAGTGATTTGGCATGCGTGTCGATGGATGAATCGAAATGTTGGATCGAGCGCATCCAGGTCGCGGAGCAACCATCGAAATTTGGTACTTATTTTATGAATCCGCTTTCGTTAAAGTGATCAGGTCAATTTCGCGGCTTATTTCGCTGTGCAACTTCATCCATCAACCAACGACCTGAACCATGGAATATCCCAAGACCGAGTTTGCAAGAAGCGGGCTGGAGCCCATGCATTTCCTCGATGAGAATTTCCTTCCGCAATCGGGCATCTTCGGCAAGACGAGAACCGACATGCTGGAGCAGCTCATCCAGAAGTTCGACAACCGCAGTGCGACAGTCGGCATCGTCGGCATGGGCTATGTAGGCTTGCCGCTGATGCTTCGCTATTCGTATGCCGGATTCAGGGTCATCGGCTTCGACATCGAACAGAGCAAGATTGAAAAGTTGAACGGCGGCGAGAGCTACATCGAACATATTTCCTCGAAGTCGATCGGCGAAGCGCGCGAGAGAGGATTCGAGGCAACCAACGATTTTTCCCGCGTGTCGGAACTCGATGCCATCATTGTCTGCGTTCCCACGCCGCTCAATGCCTATCGCGAGCCCGACCTGAGTTTCGTCCTCAGCACGGCCGACGCGATCGTCGCGCATCTGCGTGCCGGGCAGATCATCTCACTGGAAAGCACGACCTATCCGGGCACGACGGATGAGGAATTCAAGCCGCGCATCGAGTCGCGAGGATTCAAGGTGGGCGAAGACGTGTTTCTCGTCTTTTCGCCGGAGCGGGAAGACCCGGGCAATCCCAATTTCAAGACGCGTTCCATTCCCAAGGTATGCGGCGGGGTAACTGCCGCATGCAGGCGCGCGGGCGTCGCCCTCTACTCCGCCGCCATCGATGAAGTGGTGCCGGTCAGTTCCACGCGCGCCGCCGAATTGACCAAGCTGCTGGAAAACATTCACCGCGCCGTGAACATCGGCCTGATCAATGAAATGAAGATCATCGCCGACCGCATGGACATCGACATCTACGAAGTCATCAATGCCGCTGCGACGAAACCGTTCGGCTTCACGCCGTACTACCCTGGCCCCGGCCTCGGCGGCCATTGCATTCCCATCGATCCTTTCTACCTGACATGGAAGGCCCGCCAGTTCGGCCTGCATACGAGGTTCATCGAACTGGCAGGGGAAATCAACAACGACATGCCGCAGTGGGTTGCCAACAAGGTCGCGAACACCTTGAACGACAGGGGCCAGGCCGTGAAGGGCAGCAAGATCCTGGTGCTTGGCATTGCCTACAAGAAGAATGTCGACGACATGCGCGAATCGCCTGCGGTCAAGCTGATGGAAATCCTGAAAGCAAAGGGGGCGGTGATCTCGTATTCCGATCCGCACGTGCCGGTGTTTCCGAAGATGCGGGAACATCATTTCGACCTGGAGAGCGTTCCGCTGACGAAGGAGAGCATCGCGTCCTGCGACCTGCTGCTGCTCGCCACCGACCACAGCGCCTTCGACTACGACCTGATCCAGAGGCATGCCAAGGTGATCGTCGATACGCGCGGCGTGTACTCGCATGCCTTGCCGAACGTGGTCAAGTCCTGAGAGAGCCGACACGGGCATTTCGTATTCCACTTCACCAGACACGATGACAGAAAACTTCACCGAAAAACCAAACCGGAAAATCCGCTTTGCGCTGGCCGGATGCGGGCGCATCTCGCACAACCACATTGCCGCCATCAAGCAGCATCGCGACGATTGCAGCCTCGTGGGCGTGTGCGACATGGATCGCACGGCGCGCGAAACTGCGGCCGACATGGCCGGCGCCAGGCCCTATGAAAGCCTGGAACGCATGCTCGCCGACTGCGACTGCGATGCCGTCATCCTGACCACCCCCTCCGGCCTGCATGCACGGCAGGCCGTTGCCGCCGCCAGGGCCGGCAGGCATGTCGTGACGGAAAAACCGATGGCGACGCGCTGGGAAGACGGCAAGCGCATGCTGGCCGCCTGCGAGGAAGCGGGCGTCCGGCTGTTCGTGGTCAAGCAGAACCGGCATTCCCACACCCTGCGCTTGCTGAAAAAGGCGATCAGGTCCGGGCGCTTCGGCCGCCTGTACATGATGAGCGTGAACGTCTTCTGGACGCGTCCGCAGGATTACTACGATGCCGCACGCTGGCGCGGCACCTGGCAGTACGACGGTGGCGCCTTCATGAATCAGGCGAGCCATTATGTCGACCTGGTCGAATGGCTGGTTGGTCCGGTCGACAGCGTGCATGCCTATACCGCGACGCTGGGCCGCGACATCGAGGCGGAAGATACCGGCGTGATGAGCTTGCGCTGGCGCAACGGCGCGCTCGGCTCGGTCAACGTCACCATGCTCACCTATCCGAAGAACCTTGAGGGCAGCATCACGATTCTCGGGGAAAAGGGCACGGTGAGGCTGGCCGGTGGCGGCCTGAACGAGGTGCAGCATTGGGAGTTCGAGGGGAAGAACCAGGACGACGAAGTGGTCCTGCATCCTATGTCGCAGGTGCCGGAGGGCGCTGCCTCGCAGGCCTCCGGCCATGCGGCGTACTACGCCAACGTCATCAAGGTGCTGCGCGGCGAGGAAGAGCCGGAGACCGACGGCCGTTCAGGATTGAAGACGCTGGAGCTGCTCGTGGCTGCCTATCTCTCCGCACGCGACGGCCGGCGTGTCGGCCTGCCGCTGGAGTTCTAGGATGGAGACAACCATACATTCAAGCGCCATTGTCGACGAAGGCGCAACGATAGGCGACGGCACGCGTATCTGGCACTTCACCCATGTGTGCGGCGGAGCGCGCATTGGCAGCAAGTGTTCGCTCGGGCAGAACGTTTATGTGGGCAATACCGCCGTCATCGGCAACAACGTCAAGATCCAGAACAATGTCTCGGTGTACGACAGCGTCACCATCGAGGACGACGTGTTCTGCGGACCGAGCATGGTGTTCACCAACGTCTACAACCCGCGTTCGCACGTCGAGAGAAAGAACGAGTACCGCAAAACGCTGGTCAGGCGGGGCGCGACCCTAGGCGCGAACTCCACCATCGTGTGCGGGGTGACGGTGGGCGAATATGCGTTCATCGCGGCGGGCGCAGTCGTCAATCGCGATGTGCCGGACTTCGCCATGATGGCCGGCGTGCCGGCACGGCGCATCGGCTGGATCAGCCGCCACGGCGAGCGCCTCAACCTGCCTGTGTCCGGACACGGCGAGGCAAGCTGCCCGCACACGGGCGAAGTTTATGTTTTGCATGGCGGCCTCTGCACACGGCAGGAGGCCTTCGATCTGATCAATGAAAAGGAAGCCGGATAACACCATGGAATTCATCGACTTGAAATCTCAATATGAAGCGCTGCGTCCTCGCATCGGCGCGCGCATCCAGACCGTGCTGGACCATGGCCAGTACATCATGGGACCGGAGGTGCGGGAACTCGAAGGCCGGCTGGAGGAGTACGCGGGAGCAGCCCACTGCATTACCGTGGCATCGGGTACGGAAGCCTTGCTCATTGCCTTGATGGCAATCGGCGTGAAACCCGGCGATGAAGTGATTACCACCGCGTTTTCCTTTGTCGCCACGGCGGAAGTCATCGTGCTGCTCGGGGCCGTTCCCGTCTTTGTGGATATCGAGCCGGACACCTGCAATATCGACGCCTCCCTGGTCGAACAGAAAATCAGCAAGAAGACCCGCGCCATCATTCCGGTGTCGCTTTACGGGCAAGCGGCAGACATGGATGAGATCAACGCGGTCGCCGACAAATACGGCATTGCCGTCATTGAGGACGCGGCGCAAAGTTTCGGCGCCGACTACCGCGGAAGGAAAAGCTGCAACCTGTCGACGATCGGATGCACCAGCTTCTTCCCCAGCAAGCCGCTCGGATGCTACGGCGACGGCGGCGCATTGTTCACCAGCGACGCTTCGCTGGCACAGGCAATGCGCGAGCTGCGCGTCCACGGTCAGTCGAAGCGCTATGTGCATACGCGCGTCGGCGTCGGCGGGCGAATGGACACGCTGCAGTGTGCAATCGTCCTGGCCAAGCTGGAAAAATTCGACTGGGAAGTCCGGCAGCGGCAGGAGCTGGGCGCCAGCTATGACGACATCCTCGAAGGCCGCGTCCGCACCATCAGCCAGCTGGACGACCGCAGCAGCGTCTTTGCCCAATATACCGTCGTGCTGGACAATCGCGACGCAGTGCAGGCACGCCTGCAGGAGATGGGCATTCCCACGGCCATTCATTATCCGCTGCCAATTCCGCACCAATCGGCTTACCAGCAGTTTTCTTGCGAAGGCGAATATCCGATCGCCGTTGCCATGTCCCGCAAGGTCATGAGCTTGCCGATGGGGCCCTACCTGAAAAAGAGCGATGTGGTGAAGGTGACTGATGCGCTGCTGGAAGCCGTGGAGGAAACATCCGGCAGGCGTGTGGCATTGTCCGAGATGCGGGCCTGATCGTTGCGGCGGCGGTATCTCTCATGTGCGGCATAGCCGGAACGATCACCAGGTCAGCATTGCAGGCGGGCCAGCCGGACCAGCGCTGCACCATCCCGGACGAGCTTCTTTCGATTGCAGCGCGCGGGCCCGATGGCTGGGGACAGCAGGCGTTCGCCTGCCACGGCCACCAGGTGCGCCTGGTGCATGCCCGGCTCTCGATCATCGATCTGTCGGAGATGGCAGGCCAGCCGATGCAGGACCACGCATCGGGCTGGTCGATCGTCTACAACGGCGAAATCTACAACTACCTCGAAGTCCGCGCCGAGTTGCAGGCCTGGGGGCACGCCTTCCGGTCGAGCAGTGATACGGAGGTATTGCTGAAAGCCTGGGTGCAATGGGGTACCGCGGCGCTGCCGCGGCTGAACGGCATGTTCGCGTTTGCCGCCTTCCATCCGCAGCGTGGAGAGTTATGGCTGGTGCGGGACAGATTCGGTGTCAAGCCGCTCGCATGGGGCCGATTGCCGCAGGGTGGGATGACGTTCTCGTCGTCGGTCGCCGGCGTCGCGCGCCAGATGCAAGCGGAGATCGACGTCGGGTACTGTGCGCGAGGTGTGCGTTACAAGGTATTCGAAACCGCGCAGTCGGGGTCGCCGTTCAGTAACGTGCAGACCGTGCCGGCAGGGAGCTGGACAAGATTCAGGCTCTCGGAGTCCGGCATGGACGTCGTCGAGAATCGATGGTACGACCTTGGCAGTGCCGTGGCTGCCTGTTCAGAATCGGTAATGCGTTGCAGCGACAGCGAACTCATCGACAGGTGCGATGACTTGCTGCGCAGCGCAGTCGATCTTCGCCTGCGCAGCGATGTTCCGGTTGCGGTGTCATTGAGCGGAGGACTGGACTCTTCCACCGTGGCCGCAATCGCCGCGAAAGAAGTGAATCATTTGCGCGGGTTCACCTATGGTGCCCCGCACGCGGTACTGTCGGAGGGACCGACGGTGCAGGCAATGTCCGAACGCATAGGCGTGGATGTGACCTATGTCTGGCCGCGTTATGCAGAAACCGTGCTCGGCGACGCCCTTGAAAGGACCATGGCATTCCAGGAAGCGCCTTTTTCGGGCTTGAGCCTGCTTGCGCAAAACGAGGTATTTCGAAGCGTTCGCCAGGAAAACTTCAAGGTGCTGCTGGGCGGCCAGGGCGGGGACGAGTCGTTTGCCGGTTACCGGAAATTCTTCATCGTCGCCATGCGCGAGGCGATGCGCCGCAAGAAACCCTGGAGCATCGTGAATGCCATGCATTCGTTTGCCCTCATGCTGATTCACGAAGCCGGCCAGGCGCGCAGATACTGGAGCAACATCAACCGTTACCGCAGCGATGCGAAAGACGGTTTCCGGCTGCTCAACTGGAGATCGAAGAGCGAGAACCTGTGGGGCGGCAGCGACCGGACATTGTCCGGCCGCCAGATCGACGACGTGCTCCAGTGGAGCCTGCCCACCCTGTTGCGCTACGAGGACCGCAACTCCATGGGGCACGGTGTGGAGAGCCGCTTGCCGTTCATGGACTACCGGCTGCTTGAGCTGGCGGTCGCGCTGCCGGCACGGCTGAAGATCCGCAACGGCTACGGCAAATGGGCGCTGCGCAGGATGACTGCCGGCGTGGTGCCGGACATCGTGCGGCTGAACCGGCAAAAGCGCGGTTTCGATGTGACCCAGGCATGGGTGAAGGAAGGCATAGGCGCGCGTCTGCGGCGCACGATTTGCGACAACCGTTCCGCGCTGGCGGACCATCTGCTGCCGGGTGTCGACCTGGAGCGGATGTTGTCCGACGAAGCGCTGTCGAACGACAGCAATCTGCTCGACGAAGCATTGATGCTGGCATGGCTGGCCAAGCCGGTACGGAGCCCCGTGCATGCCTGCACAGACGCGGGAGCCGCATGACAAGTCAAACAAAAAGACAAACAACCAGCCAAACAACAAGGCGCATCTGCCACATGTCGTCGGTGCATCGCGGCCTGGATATTCGCATCTTCCGAAAGGAATGCGTATCGCTCGCGGCAGCCGGCTACGACACTCACCTGGTCATCAACGCCACGGAGAACGATGCCAAGGAAGCCGGCATCCAAGGCGTGACCTTGCACCGCTTGCCGGAATCGACAGGATCGGGCCGTCTTGCGCGCATGTCAAAGCATGCATGGCGCTGCTATGCCATGGCGAAGTGCCTGGACGCGGACCTCTATCACCTGCACGACCCCGAACTGATTCCCTACGGCTTGCTGCTCGCGCGCACCGGCAAGAAAGTGATCTTCGATTCACATGAAGACCTGGCCGGGGAAATCTATTCCAAGGACTGGATACCGGGTGCGGCCCGGCATGTTCTTTCCCGTGTCGCGCAGGCAGTGGAAGGGTATGCCGCTGCAAGGATATCCGCCGTGGTGACGGCCACGCCCTTCATAGGAGGCCTGTTCGAACAATCGGCAAGACGCGTTGCGGTCATCAACAACTATCCGCTCATCGGCGAACTCATGTCGTGCGCATCCGTGAAGGAAGCCAGGCGCGACAGCGCCTGCTATGTCGGCGGCATCGATGCCATCCGCGGCATTCGCGAGGCTGTTCAGGCCATTGGCAAGACCCGCACGACCCTGCTGCTGGCAGGAACATTTACCAGCGAAGCCCTGCGCAGCGAGGTCATGCAATATGCCGGCTGGAGCAAGGTCAAAGAGTATGGCTATGTGAACCGCGAAGCCGTGGCAGGGATCATGGCAAGGAGCTTTTGCGGCCTTGTGACGCTGCATCGCGTGCCGAATTTTCTCAATTCCCGGCCGATCAAGATGTTCGAATACATGTCGGCGGGCGTGCCGGTGATTGCATCCGATTTTCCGCTATGGAGGGAGATCGTCGAAGAAAACCAATGCGGTATCTGCGTCGACCAGAACGACCCGGAAGCGATCGCTTCTGCCATCAGCCACTTTCACGACAATCCTGATGAAGTGGTCAGGATGGGCAATAAC
>DASVLM010000459.1:0-4015 GCA_036384875.1 Noviherbaspirillum sp. | reverse complement strand
CACTAGGAGTCCTCCATGTCCGTCTACGACAAACTGAAAGCCCTCAACATCGAACTGCCCGCCGTCGCCGCACCCGCTGCCGCCTACGTGATGTATGCGCAAACCGGCAACACCGTTTTTCTCTCCGGCCACATCGCCAAGAAGGACGGCAAGCCCTGGGTCGGACAGCTCGGCAAGAACATGAGCACCGAGGAAGGCAAGCAGGCCGCGCGCGCCGTCGCCGTCGATTTGATCGCCACGCTGCAGGCAGCCTGCGGCGGCGACCTGAATCGCGTCAAGCGCATCGTCAAGGTGATGAGCCTGGTGAACTCGACTTCCGAATTCACCGAACAGCACCTCGTGACGAATGGCGCCTCCGAACTCTTCGGCGAAGTGTTCGGCGAGCAGGGCAAGCACGCACGCTCCGCGTTCGGCGTGGCGCAGATTCCGCTCGGCGCCTGCGTCGAGATCGAGCTGATCGCCGAACTCGCGTAAGGAGCAATCCGTGCAGCGGCCGCACAGTACATTGCATCGAAGGAAATATCGCCGCGTAGTTTAGAATGCTCATTGCGGCGGCTTCTACCCGATGCCGCCGCGGGATGCCGCAGTAATCGCGTCCCAAGGTGAGCCCGCCACAAGCGAGCTTTAGTACAAGGCGTTGATCGCCAACCAACCAGCGAGACAAGTATGAAAATGGAAAATCCGACTCCCATGCAGTGGCAGTTTTCACAACGCGCGCAGCAGCTGCAAAGCTCCGTGATCCGCGAAATCCTCAAGGTCACAGTCCGTCCTGAAGTGATTTCCTTTGCCGGAGGCCTGCCGTCGCCCGCCACCTTCCCGGTCGAGCGCATGCGCGCCGCCTACGACAAGGTGCTGTCGCTGCAGGGCAAGGTTGCGTTGCAATACGGCCCGACCGACGGTTACGGCCCGTTGCGCGAATGGATCGCCAATTCGCTGTCCAGCGATGGCGCGAAGATCGTGCCCGAGCAGGTGCTGATGGTGTCGGGTTCGCAACAGGGCCTGGACCTGCTTGCGAAAGTGCTGGTCGACGAAGGCAGCAAGGTGTTGGTCGAGACGCCGAGCTATCTCGGCGCGCTGCAGGCCTTCTCGGTCTATCGTCCCGAATTCGTTTCCGTTCCCACCGACGACCACGGCTTGCTGCCGGACCAGGTCGAAAACGTGGGGAAGGGCGCGCGCATGCTGTACGCGCTGCCGAACTTCCAGAATCCCACCGGTCGCACCCTGTCGGTCGAGCGTCGCATTGCGCTCGTTGAAGCCTGCGCGCGCCTTGGCCTGCCGCTGATCGAAGACGATCCCTACGGTGCGCTTTGCTACAGCGGTGAGCCGCTGCCGAAGATGCTTGCGATGAATCCGAACGGCGTGATCTACATGGGCTCGTTCTCCAAGGTTCTCACACCCGGCATCCGCCTCGGCTACGTGGTCGCACCGCTGCCGCTGGTGCGCAAGCTGGAGCAGGCCAAGCAGGCCGCCGACCTGCACACCGCGCAGCTGACGCAAATGGTGGTGCATGAAGTCGTGAAGGACGGCTTCCTCACCGAGCACATCCCGACCATTCGCCAGCTCTACGCCGGCCAGTGCCAGGCGATGCTCGATGCATTGAAGGAGTTCTTCCCGTCGTCCGTCACCTGGACCAAGCCAGAAGGCGGCATGTTCCTCTGGCTGACGCTGCCGAAGCATATCGACAGCATGAAGCTGCTGGATGAAGCGATTGCGCAGAACGTGGCCTTCGTCCCGGGTGCGCCTTTCTATGCGAATTCGCCTGAACCGAACACGCTGCGCCTGTCGTTCGTGACGGTGCCGCCGGAGAAGATCCGCGAAGGCATCGCAAGGCTGGGCAAGCTGATTGCAGGGAAAGTATGAACATGCAGCGCTGATAATCGAGCGCAATCTCATGGCGCAAAAAAGCCGGCAGCATGCCGGCTTTTTTTATTGAATGTGCGCCGATGCAGTTGTGTACAGAGCTCGAATGAGTCGAGACGCATCGGGAAGGACTACGAGGTTTTACGGTTGCTGTCCTGCAAAACTTCTGGGTATAGTAGTGACGGTCTCCCATCGCGGTACTCCATGGTTGGCGGTTGTGCCGATTTGCTGAAATCGGATTCTCCGGAGATGGGACCAGTCTACATATGAATAGAGTATGGCAACCGTCAACGATACCGAACCAAACAATAACCACTTTCAGGCGAATTCATTCAACCTTGGCGATACGATTGTAGGCTCGCTTTCGTCGAGCACCGATTGGGACTTCTACAAGGTTACGCTGGGCAGCGACGGTATCATCAAGCTTGACGTCAGCACCCCGCAACTTTCCAACTGGGCCTATACCGTCAAAGTCTATGACGCTTCCAGCAACGTACTGGCAACGGATTATTTCGGATACGTCAGCAGCGGCTCCTTCAGTATCGGCGCTGCAACCGGCACTTATTACATAGGCGTTACGTCCAACAATATCTACTCGTCGTCTCCCTACACAATCGTGACATCGGCCGGCGCCGGAAATATCGCCGACTATGAAAAGGAGCCCAACGATACCCAGGCGACGGCAACGGCGGTGTCGCTCGACCATGTCATCACCGGCCAGCGATCGAGTGGCGACGATGTCGACTATTATTCCGTCACTACCAATTCCGCGGGCACATTGTCGATCGATTTCCAGGCCCCGAAAAAGTACGGCTACGCGGATTATCAAGTCAGTATCTACGATGCGTCCGGCAACCTGATTGATTCCAGGACCGGAAATGGCAACATGACGATCGTCGATCAGGTCGGCGCGGCAGGCAAGTATTACGTGCGAGTCGAGCAGGCGCAGGATGGCGGTTATGTGGGTAGCGATTACAAGTTCATGGCGCATGTCGATGCAGCCCCCGCAGCGGCTGCCACATCGACCCTGACAAACGCCATACCGGCCAGCGGCACTATTGCGTCCGCCTCCCAGCACAACTGGTACAAGGTCAGCCTGACGGCGGGCAGCATGTATGAATTCAGCGCTTCCGGAAACGGGTCCGGGGGCGGGACCTTGTCGACGCCATCGCTGGTTCTCTGCGCGGCCGATGGCCACGCCCTCGAATATTGCACAAACCTGCCTACCTACAGCAGCGGTACTGTATATACCGCCGATCCCCAGATCGCTTTCGTCGCTCCCTATAGCGGCACGTATTACTTGATGGTGGATGGTCTTGGTGCTACTGGAAGCTATACCGTGCAGCAGCAAACGGACACGCTTTCGAACATGATTCCAGCCCTTCTGCGCACATCTTCTGCCGGCAATTATCTCCATTGGGGTTCCGGTACATTCGGCGCCGGAGCGACTGTGACGTACGGCTTCATGACAACGTCCTCCATCGCAACGTCGGATGGTGAGAAGGGTTTCATGGCCATGACGGACAGCCAGAAGCAGGCGGTCCGCGATGTGCTGGCCCTGTACCATTCGTTCGCCAACATTAATTTTGTCGAAGTGTCCGATCCCAATGCAGCGAATATCCTGTACGGGACCAGCAATCAAGCCGGCATATCGAGCGGTGTGACTTATACCGACTGGAATTCGAGTGGAATACTCGATGCAGCGGATGTATTCATCAACAATACTGCATCGTCCAGCGCTGCAACGGCAAGCAGCGATTCAATGTACGCGGGAGGGTTCGGCTACGAGACCTTGATCCATGAAACCGGACATGCACTCGGGCTCAAGCATCCAGGCAATTACAATTCGGTCTCCGGCAGCGGGACGCCGCCGTTCATTGCGAGCGCATGGGACAACGTCGAGTACTCGATCATGTCCTATCTGGACAATCCGGAGTACGAAGTATCTGCTCAATCGCCGGCTTTGCTTGATATCGCGGCGATCCAGTACTTGTACGGCCCGCGCAGTTCAGTTTCAGGAAAGACGCTGTCAGTTGCGGCCGGCAGCGAATTCAAGCAAAGCGTGCTCGCGGATACTGGTGCTGTAACCCTCGATTTCAGCAATCAGAAAGTCGGCAACATCATCTCGGCAACGCCGGGCACATTCAGCTCCATC
>DASVLM010000458.1:0-22099 GCA_036384875.1 Noviherbaspirillum sp. | reverse complement strand
GGGCATACACCCTGGAGGCCCCAACATTCTCGATCATGTCGGTAAAGTCTTCCAGGATCTGGGTTGGGAAGAGGATGCGCTGCAATCGTCGTACGACACGCTGCAGAGTATCGGGAACCTGGGCTCTGCAGCCATGATGTTTGTTCTTGCCAGAAGGTTGGATTCCATTAAAGAAGACCAACTGATCACGATGGCATTCGGCCCAGGGGTAACGGTTGAGTGGGCTACGCTCGAAAAGGTGGCGTAGGCATTTTCAAGAGAGCTTTCGATTTGAGCGGATAGGTTTGGTGACAAACGACTATCCGCTTTAGGCAACCCAGAAAAACCGCTCAGGGACGATAGGTGACCTTCACCGTCGTACCGCCCAGGTCGATGCCGCGCAGCGAGATGTCGCCGAAGCTCGGGCCGCTTGTTCCACTGACGCGCAAATTGCGGAAACTGATCTCGCCGACCGATTTCGGCAGCCGGATGAACACTGCGCCATCCCGACCTGCAATCGCGGAAGGGTCGTTGGGGTCGTACGCCACCTTGGCGAATTCAGCGTCCGCATCGAGGAAGGCGAGAAGGGGATTCAGCAGTATCGCCATGTCGCCCAGGATGGTTAAAGCGTTGCCGCCGGCAAGATAGGCCGACCGGTTCTCGAACAATCTATCCGCCCACCCTCGTGCCCAGATATTGCGCAATTCGTTGTCACTGGCGGCACGCCAGCCATGAGGCTGCGTCGCTTGCCGTGTTGATGAAGCACTTTCTGCTGCGTGACCTGGTCCCGCTGCTGCTGCAAGGCATATCGCTGCCATGCATGTCGCCGTAGAGAAAGTCCTCCATGAAATTGCCTGCCGATATCTGACCGTCGTCGATCCCATCGCACCTCCGTCGTGATCGCGCTCTGGCGTCGCTCGATGCTCCCTGGATGGATACAACAAGGCATCGGCATGCTCATTGGGCATGCCGATGCGGGTTCAACGCCGAATTGGACAACGGAGGAAGAAGAAGATTTCGATTGATCGAATAATGCGATCAAGACGCGACGAATCGCGTACGGCAGCTTGCGGTATCAGTGCGCCCAGGCGCGGAGTTGCCCTTGCATGGAAATGCTGCCGTTGACGTTGAGGCGGCCGATGCTGTCGGTCACAGGGGCGAGCGGATCGGATTGTGCGCTCATCGAATCGAAGCCGAAATTGCCGAACTTCACCTGCGAGGGCAAGGTGAGCGCGAGATAGTCGCTGCCATCCGCCTGCTTGCTCACGTTCAGGCTTGTTCCAGCCATGTCGATGGTGCCGCGCAGATTCTTGATGACGAGATAGGTGGTGTGGCCGTCTGCATTGAAACCCATGGTAATGCGGCTGTCCGTCACCGGGTTCGGAAGCGTGGGGTCGTTGAGCGCGAGGTGCATCGCGAAGCTCACGCCGTCCGCGCCGCTGATCTTGGACAAATCCGCATCAGCGAGCGGCTGCAATTCCTCTGCGGAGGCAAGCAGGGAAGTACAAAGCACCAAGGCAAGCAGGAAGGCGCGCATCATGGACGCACCTTGATGTCGAGGTACTGGATCTGCATGGAGCCGATGCGGCTGGAGCCCAGGTCGAGATTGCCGGTGACGTTGCTGCGGAATGAAATATTGTCGACCACGAGGCCGCCCGTTGCCGCACCGTTCGCATCGGGCCAGTCGATGCCGAAATGCAGGCGCGGTTGCCCATTGCTGTCGGTTACCGCGTTCATGATGCCCGGCTGTGTAGTCACATCGGCGACCTTCCACGGCTGGTTGGTGAAGTTGCCGTTCGCATCGACCGCGCCGAGATGGATGCCGCGCAGATTGAGTTGTTCGGTCACGCCGGAAGGTTCGGCTTGCGTGATGTCGTCGCGACCGCGCGGACGCAACAGCAGGTTGCCGATATCCGTGCGCAGCGCCAGTCCGAAAGCGATGCCGTCGCCGCTGCGCGGGGTGGTCCACTGCCGGCCCCCGCCGTAGAACGCCGCATTCATGGCAACCAGACTGCCGCCGTCGAAGTTGATGCCGTCGGCATTGACGCCCCAGTCGTAAGCGACTTGCCACTTGGCGAGACCGTTGGCATTCACCGGGAAATTCAGGTTGATGATGTCGGCCTGGCCAGTCGTGCTCTTGTTGACGTCGAGCCGGTAGGGATCGCCGAAGGGCTGGGTGGTGTCGTCGGAGCGGGACGCGTAGAGATTGCCTATCCATGCGCTTGCGGTCGACGGCGCGGGTGCGTAATACGTGAAGCGCGCATCGCCCGACATCGAGAAATTCGATAGATCGAAACTCATGCCGTCGCGGCCTTGAACAGCCGCCAGCGCTGCATCGCCGAGTGGCTGCATTGCGCGCGCGGGACAGGTCGCCAGCAGTGGCGACAGCAGCGCCGCCAGCACGATGCAATGATGCGAAAGACGGGCAAGTGAGCGCATGGCTGGTTCAATGCGCCAATGGAAGGTTGGGCGGCGCAATGCCGGTCGTGTTGAGCGCGGTCAGCTTGTCGCGCCAATTCATCCAGAAGCCGGCCTGGGCGATATCCGGAATCTGCTGCGTGCCGCCGGGAGCCTGGAATTGCACCGGCGTCTTCAGTACCGACATCCAGAAGTCGCGGCTGGCACCGGTGGCATCTCCGGCGTGCACTGCGCCGATCTGCGCAAACGAAAGGCAGGTGCCGGTGCAGGAGCCGTCCCAGCGCTTGCCGCCGCCGGAATCGGTATGCGAATCGAGCACGCCGGCCGTGCCGCCGTCGACGCGCATCGAGCCGCTCAGCGTCGCCAGCTTCATGCCGATGTCGCCGGCAATGCCGTCGAAGCCGAAGCGCATGCCGACCACCTCGCGGTTCGCCGGGTCGCCTGCGTTGCGGTAGACGAACTCGATATAGGGATTGGTGATGTTGACCAGGCGCGCCGCATCGCCGCCATCGCTGCGGCCGAATTGCAGCAGCGGCATGTCGATGTCGGCGCCGGTGCCATTGCGTGGCGCGTAAGTGTATTCGCCCAGGCGCATGTTGCGGAAGTTGGCGTTCAGCGTCACGTCCGCGCCGAGCGAGATGCGGGAAAAATCGAATCCGCCATAGCTGCTGTTGGTCAGCTCCAGCAGGCCTTGCCCGTACATGGACGACATGTCGCCTTCCGACATCGGTTTCAGCTGGGCGAATGCCGGCATGGCCAACATCAGCACAGCGGCGGTGCTGGCGAAGCGCGACAAACGGTTGCGGGCGATCCTCGTCATGGCAATGGTTTCATCGGGAATTCAAAAAATGCCCCCGGGCAGGCCGGGGGCAAACGCTTTACCCCTGGAGACGGGTTTCCCCGTCAGGCAGATCAGTGTGCCCAGATGTAGGCGGAAGTGCCGCGCATGTCGATGTTGTTCATGGCGAACGAACCGAAGGAAGTGCCTGCGGCGCTGTTGCCCATCTTGATCGAGTCAACCGACACCGACAGCAGCTTGGTGGTGTCGACGCCGATCGCTGCCGGCAGGGAGATCTTCACGACATCGCCGCCGCCGTAGAAGGTTGCCGGTGCGGTGATGCTGTTCGGCACGACGAATTCCGTCGCGAACGTGCCCTGGCTCACGACGTCGATCGCGGCAGCGATCACGCCCTTGGCCTGGATGTTGTTGAAGCTGATGGACGCGTTGTTGTCGGTCTTGTTGGTGTACTTGAATTCGCCGATGTTCACGTTCAGGTCTGCACCGATCGACACGCCATCCTGGCCGCTGACGGCGGCGAGGTTGTCGTCCTGCATCGGGGACATCGCGGAAGCGGAAGCGGCAACGACAGCCAGGGCAGCGACGAGAGCGGTCTTCTTGATCAGTTTCATGTGTAGTCTCCAAAAAAGATTGATGGGGTTCTGATAGATTTGTTTTCCAACTCCACGAGCGCCTCCCTCGCTTCTTGTGGAAGCCGCCCGCTTGCTTCGCTGGTCGAGGGGTTGACCTGTTCATCCCGCGGGGGCCGTGAGGCATCGTGAATCTCTTAATATAAAAGCAATATTAAGAGCCTTCATGGTAAGACGGCTGCCCCACACTTCGGTGTATGCCGGGGTAACACAACAGGCCAAACACATGGCTGGAGAAGCCATGCCATCCAAACTGGGCCGCTTGTCCCTCGATTGATTTCCCCGAAGCATTCTTTGACGCCGCACGGTCATGTCTTGCAGTGCGCGTAAGGCGCATGCTGCATCGCGTCAGGAGTTAGAAGGTTTCTTCTATTGTTGCCCTGGCAATCTCGTGTCATCTTTGTTGCCGCTTCGATACAGAAGCACGGCGACTCGCCGGATACAAACCGCCCAAGCAACGCGGTATTACCCATGGAGACGTATGTCCAACAAGGTCCGCGACAGTGTTGCGGTGCTGCGACTTGCACCATCGAAACTCAAGCCGCCTGCGATGGGCGCGCCCTTTGTCGCGCGCGCGCGGCTCGTCGACCGTTTCGAGCAGGCCGCCGGTGCAAAGCTGACCCTGGTGCAGGCGCCGGCGGGATTCGGCAAGACCACGCTGCTGCGTCATCTCTACGATATCTTCCGTGCCGACGGCTGCATCGTTGCATGGATGACGATTGATGCCGGTGACAACGACCTCGACCGTTTCATGACCTGCCTCGGGCAAGCCTTCCAGCAACTGCAAGGCAATGCACCGGCCGACAACGGCAGCTTCGACCTTGCACAGGCGATCGAATCGACGCCCTTGCCGTTCATGCTGATCCTCGACGAATTCGAACACCTGCAAAACCCCGCCGCATTCTCGGTGGTGGAACAGATGGTGGACTTGCTCGGCCCGCAGCAGCGCATCGTCATCGGTACTCGCGAACAACCGATGCTATCGATGGGGCGCTTGCGCGCGCGCCAGCTGCTGCTGGAAATCGATGCGGCGCAACTGCGCTTCAGCGTGGAAGAAACGGCCCATTTCCTGCGCGACAAACGCAACCTCATGCTCGACCCGCAAGACATCGAGCAGCTGCACCAGGTAACCGGCGGCTGGGCCGCAGCACTATGGTTGTCCTCGCTGGTACTGGAAAACAGCGAGGACCCCAAACGCTTCATCCGCACCTTCTCCGGCTCCAATACCGTGATTGCGTCTTACCTTGCGGAAGACGTGCTCTCGCACAAACCGAAGCACCTGCAAGACTTCATCTTGAAGACCAGCATCCTGCAGAAATTCTGTGCCGACAGTTGCAATGCGGTGACCGAACGCGAAGACAGCCGCGAGTTGATCCGGGAGATCGAACGCTCGAACATGTTCCTCGTCTCGCTTGACGAGCAGCAGGTGTGGTACAGCTACCATCCGCTGTTTGCCGGCTTCCTGCGTTCGCAACTGGAACGCCAGCATCCCGGCCTCGCAGCGTCCTTGCATCGGCGCGCCGCGCTCTGGCATGTCGGGCAGCAACGGGCCACGCCCGCCATCGACCATGCGATCGCATCGGGCGACCGCGAACTGGTGCTGACCCTGCTCGCGCGCCATGCCGAAGCCTTGTTCCTGCAGGGGCGCGTGCGCATGCTGGCGCGTTGGTTCGATACGCTGGACCGCTTGAGCCTGGCGGCCTATCCGAAGCTGATCTCGGTGTACGCGTGGTCGCTGATCCATACCAATCGCAGCGCCGAGGCGCTCGACCTGCTGGAAGCCTTCAACGAATACGGGAACAGCCACTCGCTGCCGCATCCGCGCTACCTGGTGCTCAAGACGTTCAGCCTGTGCATGCTGGACCGCATCGAGGAAACCGCGCCGATGTGGGAAGACCCGCACATCATGAGCTCGGCGGCGCAGGAACCGCTGCTGCGCAGCATGCTGATGATCGGCTGTGCTTATTACTACGCAACGGTGGGTCGCTACAAGGAAGCGCGCCTGCTGCTCGATTCCGCCACGCGCGAACAATCCTCCGTCGGCCCGCTGTTTTCCATCGGCGTCGCCGGCTATGTGCACGGCATGCTGGATCTGATGCAGGGTTTCCTGCGCGCGGCCGGCGCGCGGCTGCGCGCATTGATCGGCGAAGATCGTCACGTGCAGCTGCGCCACGCGGGAGCGCGATTGCGGGCGATTGCCGGCGTCGATACCGATGCACCCAATCCGCGCTATGGCGCCGACTCCGGTTTTGCGAGCCTCTATCTCGCTGAAGTGCTATATGAAACCGACGCGCTCGACGAAGCCAAGCGCTTGCTGAAACTCTATCTGCCGCTGGTCAAGGACGCCGGCATTCCCGACCAGCTGATCGCGAGCCATCTTATTTACGCGCGCATCCTGCGATCCGAAGGCAGCGGCAACGACGCCCTGCAGGCGTTGCTTGAACTCGAACAACTCGGCATGCAGCGTCGCCTGCCGCGGCTGGTCGACATGGCGCGCCTGGAACGTGCGCGCCATGCATTGCTTGACGGCGACAGCGAAGCGGCGCGCGGCATCCTTGCACTGGTGGGAGAAGCGCCGGCATGGCTGCATCGCGGCATGCAAATGGTCGCCAACGATATCGAGACGCCGGCGCTTGGCCACCTGCGCTGGCAAATCCACAGCGGGCAAGCTGCCGCCGTATTGCTTGCATTGAAGGAACAACTGCAGCAGGCGCATGCGCAAGGGCGGGTCCGGTATGCACTGCGCGTCAAGCTGCTGTACGCGATTGCGCTTCATCAATCCGGGCAACGCAATCCCGCGCTACGTGCAATGCGCGAGACGCTGCAGGAAGCGCTGCAGGAAGGCTTCGTGCGTCTCTTCAAGGATGAAGCGCCGTTATCGCTGGCACTCATGCGCGACGTGCTCGACAGCATGCCGGATATCGGCGACAACGATAGCGATGCAGTGCGCGCCTTCGCCGAACGCATACTGCAACGCCGCGTCGTCCCGGCGCCGGCATCATTGCCTGGAATACCGGCTGAGCTGATGCCGGACCACGAACTGACCGCGCGCGAGTTCGATGTGCTGACCTTGCTCGCCAAGGGTTATGGCAATCAGGCAATCGCGGAAAAGCTCTTCGTTTCCATTGCGACCGTCAAGACACACTTGCGCAATATCAATACCAAGCTCGGCTCGCATACCCGCACGGAAGCCATTTCCATTGCGCGCAAGCAAGGCATCATTTCCTGAACCTCTTCGCATCGCTCTCTCACGCAGACATAGCGCGCGCAGACGTGCGTGATTTTTCCTCAGCGCATCAAATTCACTCTCTATTGCATCGCACAGGCAACCAAATCTTGCGCGATTGATTCCGCGCAATCGCAATTCATCCGATCGGATGAGTTCGCAAAGGTAAGTTGCCTCGTACATTTATTCCACTTCGCAAGTTAAAAAGTTCACAACGAATTGGAGGCTGCGAAGCAACGAACAACCGCCCTGTAGAGGCGGCCGCAATTCCTGCAGGAAAGCGAACGCGAGAGACATCGCGGCGCATCTCAGACGATTTTGGAGACAGCATGAAGGGGAAACTTTTATGGTCATGATTTTGCTCGGTATCGTGGCCGCCCTGATTTCCGGTTCCGCCGTATGGTCGCAGCATGAGCCTGTCGATCGCCCGAAGGACCAGTTCGAGATTCCGCAATCGCTCACCGGCGCCGGCAATGCAGTGCAGTCGGTGCGCATGGAGCCGTATTCCGAACTGAAGTATCGCAACATCGTGCGCCAGGCTTACGACTACAGCTGCGGCTCGGCGGCGCTGGTCACCATCCTGAACCATTACGTTGGTGTGCCGGTGTCCGAGCAGCAGGCAATGGAAGGCATGCTCGAGCGCGGCGAAAAGGAAAAGATCGTCGAGCGTCGCGGCTTCTCGCTGCTCGACATGAAACGCTATGTGGCTTCGCTGGGCATCACCAGCGCCGGATTTCGCGCCGAGATCAAGGACCTGAAGACGCTCGACCATCCGGCCATCGTGCCGATCCACTATGCGGGCTTCAAGCATTTCGTCGTGTTCCGCGGCATCCGCGATGGCCTGGTGTTCATTGCCGATCCTTCCGCCGGGAACATCGTGTTCTCGGAAGAAGAGTTCGCGAACCTGTGGGACCGCAACACGCTGTTCATCCTCTATCCACCAAAAGACCGGCCTGCGCTAAGCCAGCTTGCCCTTTCCGACCAGGAGCTGGGCGTCTTCGATATGGACCGTGTCAAGGACCGGGCCAACCTCCAGCCCATGGGGAACACCCACTTGCTGGAACGCGCGATCAACTCGGGCTTCGGCGGCACCTACCTGCGCAGACAGTAAGGCTCGCGTCGCCGTCACAGCCATCTCAAACAACGACTAGGGAGTCACCATGAAATTTCGTCCATTGCTGGGCTTCATTGCTGCCGCTTTCGCCTTTCCCGTCTTGCCCGCCCTCGCACAACAAAACCCCGCCACGCCCGACAGCGGAAGTACCGCCGCCGCGCGCGACGCGCTGAAGAAACAGGAAGGCGACACCGACCAGACCACGCTGCTGAAGCAAACCCTTACCGCAGTGGACAAGCAGTATTCGCTCATCAAGCGCGGCACGCTGCAGGCAACCTACGAGCTCGGCTATACCTACATCGGCCAAGACAAGATCAATGCCGACATTTCTTCCGGCCAGCTCACGCTGTTCAACATTGAAAACGACAGCTCGCATACCATTACCAATACGCTCTCGCTCGACTATGGCTTGCGCGACAACCTGACCGGCAGTCTCTCGCTGCCCATCATCAGCAAGTACTCGCAGAATCCGTCCTTTGACGGACTTTCGCATTCGCTCGGCGACATCGGGTTCGGCGCGCGCTGGCAACCAATAGAGACGCAGCGCGGCCACCCGTCGTTCAACTTCAGCGGCAACCTCAAGCTGCCTACCGGCCGCAGTCCGTTCAAGGTCGATGCCAATCGCGATCTCGCCACCGGGGCCGGTGTCACCACGCTCACGCTCGGCGCCAACGTCAACCACATCGTCGACCCGGTCGCGCTGTTCGGCTCGGTGAATGTCGGCTACAGCCTGCCGGCCAAGCATCTCTCGCAGGTGCGCGGCACCAAGATACTGACGAAGGTGGAACCGGGCGCCAGCTTCGGCTTCGGCATGGGCTTCGCCTATGCGCTGTCGTACAACATTTCCACTTCGGTCGCGCTGCAGGAAAGCATCGCTGCAGGGTCGAAGCTGTCCTTCTCCGATGGCACTACCGCGAAGACGAAGATCCAGACGTCGGGCATGCTGAACTTCGGTCTCGGCTATCGCATCTCACCCAAGACCACGGTCAACATCACCGCCGGCATCGGCCTCACCGCCGACACGCCGAACTTCGCGCTGACCGTCAGCGTGCCGCTGGCCTTCTGAGCGCACAGGCCCCGTCATGGACTTTCGCATACGCTTGTGCGCGGCGGCGCTCGCCTTTACGGCAGCGTCGGCCGAGGCGGCGCTGACTGAAAACCTCGCGACCAGCGCCACTGCCATGTCGCTCGGCAATGCGGTGACTGCCGATCCGCCCGGTATCGAGTCGATCCACTTCAACCCGGCCGGGCTGGCAAGGCTGAAGGGCGAGCAGATCAGCCTGACCACCTTCGCCGCGTCGATCCGCACGCCGACGAGCTTCCATCAACCACCAGGCTATGACATGGGTGGCTGGAAGAACGATCCGCTCGACGGCACGAGTGCCGGGCCGGTGCGGCAGGCGCTCTACCTGCCGGGCATCGGCATGCCGGGCGTGCGTCTGCCGGCAGCGGTGGTACCGGGTATCGGCGTCGCCGTCAACAATCCGGGTTCGCCTTTCACGTTCGGGTCGATGACTTACCTCACACAGGCATTCAGCGTCGATCGCACCAAGGACGCCAATGATCCTGCCGGCTTCGACGGGCGCATGGTACAACTGCAGCGCCTGGTGTATGCCTCGCCTGCCGTCGGCTACAAGGTGTCGGACACGCTGCGCGTCGGTGTCGCGGTGCCGGTCGCGCATGCGGCGGTGGTATTCAACACCGACATGCGCCTGCCCAACACGCTGCTGGCGATCACCGGCCAGGTGCAGAAGGGCTGGTGTCCCGACAATGGCGGCAACATCCTCGACACCTTCGGCCCTGGCCTTTGCAGCGGCGGACCCGACGGCAAGCTGAGTCCTTACAAGAAGGCAGCCAACCTCAACGTCGACATCACTGCACCGGTTGATCCCACTATCAATCTTGGCGTGCTGTGGGAGCCGAACGACTGGTTCGGCCTTGGCGTGGTGTACCAGAGCGGATCGAAGACCACCTACACCGGCCGCTACCAGTTCGCCAGCGAACCGATGGTGCGCAAGTTTGTCGAGGGCCTGTATTCCAGCCTGCAGGGCCCCATCATCGCTGCCACGCTCGGACTGCCGCAAAGCATTCCCGAGGTCCAGAGCGGTAACATGACGGCGACGATTCCATTCCCGTCGCACTGGCAGGTCGGCGTAAAGCTGAAACCGACGCGCCGCCTGCAATTCAACATCGATGCGAATTACACCGACTGGGGCAGCTGGGATGCGCTGACTTTCAAGTTCGACCAGAGCATCAAACTGCTCGAAGTAGCGCGCATGTTCGGCATACCGGACTCGACGCAGCTGCGCATACCGCGCGGCTACCGCAGCGTGTTCCACTGGGGCTTCGGCCTGCAGGTGGAAGCCACGAACAAACTCACACTGCGCTTCGGCTACGAGCCGCGCAAGTCGTCCGTGCCGGCCGACAAGATCGACCTCGTTGCACCATTGCCCGACACCAAGGTCTACAGCGTCGGCTTCAATTACAAGATCAGCCGCGACGCCGACCTCTCCGTCGGCGCCAGCTACATGAAGGGCGACTACAAGGCGCCTGCCAACAGCAGTTGCAACCTCAACTGCGACAACTTCTTCAACCTGATCTACAACCCCTACGCCGGCCTCGATGTTTCGGGCGGCATCCGCGTGCGCTACATCGGCGCCACGTACACCAAGCATTTCGATTAAGGAGCACAAGCATGATCAAGCCATCCATCATCCTGATTGCCATCGCCTCCCTCGCGGGAAGCGCTTATGCCGACACGGCGCAGTCGAAACAGGAACTCGCGCAACAGGTGCTGCAGTTGTGGCATGTCGAAGCCATCGGCCAAACCATGTTGCAGGAACCGGTGTCGGAGGCAGTGCAGCAGGCGCGTGCCATGCTCGCCAGCCGCGCGCCCGCGGAAAAGCGCGACGCCGCCATGCGAGACATCGCGGAAGAGGCCAAGAAATTTCTCAGCGAAACCGCACCGGTTGTCACCAGCGCCGCGCAGAAGTACGCGGCATCGACTGCAGTGCCCATGCTGGTCGAGCGATTCAGTGAGGATGAGTTGAAGCAGCTCGTCGCCATTCTTCAATCGCCGGTAAAGAGCAAGTTCGAGGCGATGCTGCCGGAAATGCAGAAGGCGGTCGGCGAAAAGGTTGCGGCCGATACGCGCGCGGCGATCGATCCCAAGCTGCGCGAGATGGGCGAGCACATCAATACACGGTTGCGCGTCGCCGTGCTTCCCTGATGCAGCCTCCATTCCCGTCTATCCCGTACATGAGAAGGCAGGCACACATCCTGTCCACAGACGAAACATCTACAGCGAGGGCACCATGACATATTCATCGGGAATCGATCTGGTACGAGGTATCAGGAACCGCCTGCAAGCCGGCGGATTCGAGGTGGAGCCGCTCTTCCGCCAGGCAGGGCTGGACGAGTCGGAATGCATGACGGACGACGCATTGACGCTGTCGGACAAGCTCAGCCATGTGTGGGAACTGGTGACGCAATCGTCCGGCGACCCGCTGCTGGGGTTGAAGGTTGCGTCGCCGCAACCGCTCGACCGCTCCGGCCTGATGGGCCACATCATGCGTGCATCGCCGGATGTGAAGACCGCCATCGAGAACCTGGTGCGCTATACGCCGCTGGTGTCGCCGACCGTCAACAGCACGTTGGAACATCTCGGCGGACGCGTCCGCGTCAGCCTCGAACTGCCGGGCGGCCAGCGCTGCGTGCCGCAACAGCACTACGACTTCGTCTGGTGCCTGATGCTGCGCACGCTGCAAAGCGCGGCCGGGCGTAGCGACCTGCGGCCCGTGCTCGTGACCTATGCGTTCCCGAAGCCCGAGCGCGATTACGCCTATGCCAACGCCTACGGCTGCACCGTGCTGTTCGAGCAGCAGACGAACAGCATGGAGTTCGACGACAAGGCGCTCGCCACGCCGATTCCCGCGGCAAATCCTATGGCAGCCGACTGGGCACTGCGCATGCTCGCCGACCTCGCACAGTCTCAGCGCAACTGGACGTTGCGCATGCTGGCGCGCATCGAGCAGAGCCAGCATTCCACCGCCAGCTTCAGCGCGCGCGTGCAGCGCATCCTGGAGAGCATGCTGGCCGATGGCGAGCCCTTGCGCGAGGAAGTGGCCAAGCGCCTGATGACGAGCGAGCGCACCCTGCAGCGAAGGCTGGCAGAAGAGGGCACCAATTTCACAAGGCTGGTCGACGACACGCGGCGCCAGCTGGCGCAGCAATACCTGAGCAAGCGCGACGTGTCGCTCAAGAAGATGAGCTTCCAGCTCGGCTTCTCCGACCCGAGCGCCTTTTGCCGCGCGTGCAAGCGCTGGTTCGGCGTGTCGCCCAAGCAGCTGCAGCGCGGACCATCGCCGGCCGAATCCCTGCTGGCGCGCCGGCCGGCATCGCTATCGCTATCGCCGACTGCGCCGACCACGCCGGCAACCAGCCGCTACATCTACGTCAAGCCCAACTGACCAACCCGGGGCGTGCATGCCGCCCCGACTTCGAGGAGTACCACCATGCCGCCCGTATCAGCATTGGCAAGAGAGGACGCACCGACCGCGGACGATATCATTCGCACGGAGAGCGACGCTGCGATGCAAGCGCAGGAATCGCTTGTTGCTTTGCATGTCATTTCGTCGAGCGATTTCCCTCGCGCGGATTTCGGATGGCGCAGCGTGTTTGATCGTCTCGATGCAATGGAAATGCACCTGGTGCGGCGCGCGTGCCGATGGACGCGCTTTCGTCCGGTCAGGCACGCCACCATCACTGTCAACCTGCTCGGCAACGGCTGGCTCTATCCGCTGATCGGCATTGCGCTCGCGATGTCCGGCATCGTGCATGCATGGCAGATCGTCGTGGCAGCCTTGCTGGCGACCGGCGCTGCGCATGCGATCTATGCCGTTGCCAAGCGCGTGATCGGGCGCAAGCGTCCCTTCGAACGCGACCCCACGCTGCAGCCGCTGGCACGCGTGCTCGATCGTTATTCCTTCCCGAGCGGTCATTGCATGACGCTGACTGCGGTGCTGACCCCCATCATCCATGCAGCACCGGGATTGCGGCCGGTTGCCTTTGCCGCGCTCTGTGTGCTTTCGTGGTGCCGGCTGGCGGCGGCGCATCACTACCCCAGCGATGTGCTCGCCGGAATCGGTCTCGGCGCTGTGATCGCCGTTCCGCTCGCACGCGTGCTTGTTCCCGTTTGATTGCGACCAGAAAAACCATGACGACCCTCCGAACTCTTCTCCTGCTTGCTGCTGTGCTGGCGGCGCCTGCTACACGCGCCATTTCGCAACCGTACGGCGACATCGACCAGAACATCGAGCAACGCATCACCATCACCGATTTCAGCAACCCGTCGAGCCCGGGCCGCACCTTCGCCGCCAACACCGTGATCGAGGCGCCTTTGCAGAAACTGTGCGCCATCATCCAGGACTATCCGAGCTATCCCGCCTTCATGCCGAACACCGACAGCGCGAAGGTAGTGCAGGCAGGCGCTGGATATTCCGTGGTCAATATGACGCTGAAACTGCCGCTGGGAAAAATGAAACGCTATCGCTTGCGCCTCGAGCCGAGGGTGACGCCGCAAGCCTGCCATTTGTCATGGAGGCAGATCCCTTGGGAAGAACTGAAGCCGGACGACACTATCGCCGACACCTCCGGCTACTGGCACCTGACGCCGCATCCCATCAATCCCTTGCATACGGTGGTGGAATATTTCGTCTATGCCGACCCCGGATACGTGCCGTTCGGGTTTCGCTGGATCGTGGACTTGATGAGCAAGGAGAGCCTGCCGAAGACACTGGAGGCCTTGCGCAACAGAGCTGTCGCGCTGCAGGAAGGAAATGCCAGCGCGATGCGGTAAGACACCTCATTGACATTGAACGGCGGCGTTCTATAGTCCAGATATATTGGTACAAATGGATGAAAGGAGCCCGCCATGAACAAATCGGTTTGCTTCATTCTTGCAAGTGTTTTTTTCGGCGCTGCGATTGTATCGGCGCATGCCGCAACAGGCAGCACTACGGGTACGCAAGAGAGTTATCAGAAGAAAGCGCTGGAAGATTTCCAGCTGAAAAAGAAGCGGCTGGCGAACGACTATGACGTCGCGTTGAAAAACTGCGCGAAGGAAGCTGCCCAGCAAAAAGCCGATTGCCGCAAGCAGGCAAAGGCTGACTTCAACAGCGCGGTCAAGCAAGAGCGGATGGTCTATGAAGACGCCTTGCACAGTGCGCCGACCAGCGGCAGCTCCGGAACTTCCGGCAACAGCCATCGTGCCAGCGGATCGCGTTGATGCTTCCTTGCCTTTCTAGTGGGTCATCACGCGGCGCAAGGCGAAGCTGATTGCATCCACCAATGCCACCAGCATCAGCATGGCCAGAATGACGGTGGCCGCGGGATGCATCTGGAACAGCGACAGGTGGTATTTCAGCATCTGCCCCAGCCCGCCCGCGCCGACCACGCCGAGCACGGCGGCCGCGCGAATATTGTTTTCCCAGCGGTAGAGCGTGTAGGACATCATTTGCGGCAGGGTCTGCGGCAGCACTGAGTAGAGGAATGCCGAGAGTGCTGAAGCGCCATTGATGCGCAGCGAGGTCTCGGCAAGCGGCGGGGCGTTTTCCATTGCATCCGCAAATAGTCTGCCGAGCACGCCGCTGGTGTGGAAGGCAAGCGCCAGCGTGCCGGCGAAAGGGCCGAGGCCTGCGGCGATCAGCAGGATCGACGCCCAGACGAGTTCGGGAATCGAGCGTGTCACGTTGAGCAAGAGTCGCGTGGCAGCGCGCGGGCTCTTGCCGAATCGTCCGCTGGCCGGTAGCGCAAGCAGGAGACCGGCCAGTGCCGCGATGCCCGTGCCGAGTGCCGACATCGACAGTGTCTCAGCGGTGGCGGTCGCCACCTTGCCGATGAAGGCCGGTGCAGTTTCCGGCGGCACGAAGCCGCGCAGGAATTCCATCGTCGTGCTCGCGGCATCCAGGCTGAAGAAGGCGCTCCATTGCAAAGGCAAGGTCGCGAAGCTGGCGATCACGAGCAATGCCAGGCCGGCAAGCAGCAGGATGGTGGACAGGCGCGGGCCGTGTTGTTGCATCGGCATATTCATGAGAGCCTCGCACGCAGCATCTTGCTCACGCCGTCCGCACAGGCGACGAGCAGCACAAAAATGATCAGCATGGTGGCTACCTCGCCGCCGGCCAGCATCTTCATCGATTCATCCATTCGCTGCCCGAGGCCGCCCGCGCCGACGAAGCCCATCACCACCGAACCGCGTATCGCGCATTCCCAGCGGTAGATGGTGTACGACACCAGTTCCGATGCCGCTTCGGGCAGGGTGCCGTAGCACAGCGCCTGCAGGCGGCCCGCACCGTTGCGCAGCATGGCGTCGGTGGCTTGGGGGTCGGACGATTCGAGGATCTCTGCATAGACTTTGCCGAGCATGCCGCAGTAAGTCAGTGCAATCGCCAGCACGCCCGCTGTCGGGCCGAGTCCGACGATGCGCACGAAGAGAAGCGCCCACACCAGCTCGGGCACGCTGCGCAGGCCGATCAGGAGCCAGCGCACGGCTTGGCGCACGATGCGCCCGGGTAGCTGCATGCGGCCTGTGCCGATGCGCGAAATCGACAATCGTTCGGTGGCGACAATCGTCAAGGGCACGGCGCCGAGCAGGGCGAGCGCCATGCCTGCCGTTGCCATCGCTACCGTTTGCCATGTCGCTTCAGCGGCGATCTGCAGGAAATCCGGCGAATGTTCCGGCGGGAAGAAGGCGGCAAGGAAGCGCCCCGTGGCCGACAGGCTTTGCGCGTCGAACAGGATCCATGGCTTGAACTCGCTCCAGACCAGCATTGGCCATATCGCGACCAGCGTGAGCACGAATGCACCTGCGCGAAAACGCGAAGCAGGATCGGGTGGTGCAGATCGGTCGGCGGCAGCGCGCATCAGAAGCATCGTGCCAGGGGGATGGGGGCAGACATGTCGCCTTGGCCTGCGTCGCCATCCTGGTGGTTCGTATCGCGAGCATCGCGGTAAAGTGCGGCGATCATGTCGTCGGTCACGTGTTCGCGCGGTGCATCGAACACGATGCGGCCGTCGCGCAGGCCAACGATGCGCGGGAAATACGCGCGTGCCAGTTCCACCTGGTGCAGGCTGCATACCAGCATTGCATTGCGTGCCTTCGCTTCCTGCTGCAATACCCCGAGCGTGCGCTCGGCGAGCGTCGGGTCGAGTGCGGACAGCGGCTCGTCGACGAGGAACAGTCCTGCCTGCGATACCAGCAGTCGCGCCATGCTGCAGCGCTGCCGCTCGCCGCCGGACAGGCGATCGACACGATCGTACAGTTTGCCTTCGAGGTTGAAGCGCGCCAGTGCATCATAGGCGCGCTGCGGATCGGCCGGCTTGAGCAACGAGGCAAAGGCACGCCACAAATTCCATTGCGGCAGCATGCCGGCGAGTACGGCAGTCACCACGCGCTGGCGCGGCGGCAGCGGCGGTGTCTGCGGTGCGAGGAACAGGCGGCGGCGCAGCGCATGCCGTGCAGATTCGGAGAGCTGCCACGGATCGGCATCGAACAGCTTGAATTCGCCATCATGCGGCCGCAGCGCGCACGCCAGGGTATGCAGCAGCGTCGTCTTGCCGGCGCCGGAAGGGCCGATCAGGGCGAGCTGCTCGCCCGGCGAAACGGCGAGCGAAATGTCGTGCAGGGCCGAGGTCCGGCTGCCTGCCGACGGATGGCGCACGCTGACGCCGTTCAGCACCAGGCTCATTGGATTACTTCAACAGGCCGGCGTTATGCGCGGCATTCTCGATTGCCTGGTAGTTCTCGGCCTTGGTCGGGATGAAGCGGTTGGCGCGCTGCAGATCGAGGATTTCCTTGCCTTGCGGGTTGTTCCGGTTCAGGGAGAGGAAGGCATCGGTCAGCTTCTTGCGCAGTTCCGGATTCATGTCGGTACGCACGCTCCAGTTGTAATCGAAGTAGCCGGGCGTGGTGTAGAACACGCGCACCGTCTTCGGGTCGATCTTGTGCTCCGCCACCAGCTTGTCCCACACGGAGATGTTGAGTGCGCCCGCATCGACCTTGCCGCCGGCTACCGCCGCCGCTGTGGCGTCATGTGCGCCGGAGAACGCCACGCGCTTCATGTCGGTGTCGGGATTGATCTTCGCCTGCAACAGGTAGTAGCGCGGCATCAGGTGGCCGGAGGTCGAGGACTCGGAGCCGAAGGTGAAGGTCTTTCCTTTCAGGTCTTCCAGCTTGTTGATCGACTTGTCGGTGGTAATGAAGACGGACTTGAACTGCTGGTCTTCCTCGCGCTGCACGATGGGCATAACCTTGCCGCCGCTGCGGACCTTGGCCTGCACGAAGGTGAAGCCGCCGAACCACACCATGTCGAGCTTGTGGTTGATGAGGCCTTCGACAGAGGCGGCGTAATCGGTCACGGGAACGAACTCGACCTTCATGCCGAGCTTCTGTTCGAGGTAATTGCCGAGCGGCTTGAACTTGCGCTGGAGTTCAGTCGGTGCTTCGTCGGGAATCGCGGAAACGCGCAGCACTTGTTGTGCGTGAGCGGTAGCGGCGGAGAGAAGGGCGGCTGCGGAAAGCGCAACGCCGGCGGCGCCCTGCCTGGAGAACAGGCGAGCGAAATGAGCAAGCAGGTACACGAGAACCTCTTTTATGGTGGTGGAAATCTAGGGTGGACGGAGGCTGAAAGCGCTTGGCTCAGGGCCGAACGCAGACACCTCCAAGGTCCGAGGGTGTAATGATACCGAATCCGCCGGCCCGGGAGTGGTTTGGCCGGCGTGCTGCAGGAATTTGCCGTGCCGCGGTTTATGCGACTTCGATACCGGGTCGTCCTTCGACGATGTCGCCGATCACGGTGGCGTGAGCAAAACCTTCGCCATGGAAGATGCCAAGCACTTCATCGACCGCTTCCGGCGCGCAGGAAACGAGCAGGCCGCCCGAGGTTTGCGGGTCGGTCAACAATGCCTGCTGTGCCGGCGTAATGTGCTGCGCCAGCATGACGTGCTCGCCGTAACCCAGCCAGTTGCGGCCGGACGCGCCGGTGACGTAGCCGCTTTCCGCCAGCGCCTGCACATTCGGCAGCAAGGGCACGCTGGCGGTATTCACCCGCGCTGCCACGCCCGAACCCCGGCAGATTTCCAGCAGGTGGCCGAGCAGGCCGAACCCGGTGACGTCGGTCAGCGCATGCACACCCGGCAGCGCGGAAAGCGTCCTGCCGGGCTTGTTCAGCTTCGTCGTGTTCTCGATCATCGCGGCATAGCCGGCTGCGTCCAGCGCATTTTTCTTCAGCGCCGCAGACAGGATGCCTACGCCGAGCGGTTTGCCGAGAATCAGTTTGTCGCCCGGCCGCGCATCCGCGTTGCGCTTGACGCGCGACGGATGCACGAGACCCATGACCACCAGTCCGTAGATTGGCTCGACCGAATCGATGGTGTGTCCACCGGCAATCGGTATGCCGGCCTCGGCGCAGACGGCCTCGCCGCCGCGGATGATCTTGCCGATCACATCTACCGGCAGCTTGTTGATCGGCATGCCGACCAGCGCCAGTGCCATGATCGGCGTGCCGCCCATGGCATAGACATCGGAGATGGCGTTGGTTGCCGCGATGCGCCCGAAGTCGAAAGGATCATCGACGATAGGCATGAAGAAATCGGTGGTGGCAATCAGCGCCTGCTCGTCGTTGAGCTTGTACACCGCTGCATCGTCCGAGGTTTCTATGCCGACCAGCAGTTCCTTCGGAACGGGGAAGCCGGAAGAATTCTTGAGAATGTCGGCCAGTACGCCGGGCGCAATCTTGCAGCCGCAACCGCCGCCATGCGAGAACGAAGTGAGCTTGATGCCGGAATCGGTAGAAGTGTTCATCTGCTTGGGGTATCCAGCCATTCGCCTAAAGCGGCGTGGCATTTCCTATGGTCGAACAGGAAGCAGATTATCCCACCAATTGCCCCGGCATCGCATTTCACGCCGACCGTACTGGCGACGCCGGCCTTACCCGTCTTGCTTCATACGATTGAAAACGCGCTATCCGCCGAAGTACAAGTCGCGCGGATCGTCGTGGCGATTCGGATCCATTGATCCATTGTGCTGCCAGTTAAGATAATCCGAGGAATTTCCACTCGGGCTGGATGCGCCGCTGCTGCCACTGGTTTGCATGCCAGAACATCCGGCGACGAACGCCACTGCAAGAATGACTGCGAGTACTTTCATGATCATCTCCTGGAGAAATGGAGCGCAATTTGCTCCTGCCTCTCTGACCGTTCACTATAGGTCGCGGTCGCTTGCAGAGAACGGGAAGCGGTTGGCTTCTGCGGGATGATTGAGCGAACTCAACGGGATGCGATGACAAGACTTCGGTGTGGAAAAACCTTGGGGCATGCAGGCGGGATGATGCCGCCTGCATGTCGATTCAGTGCAACTTCACCGGCGGCGTTACCTTCGTGCGTATCCAATGCGCAAAGGCTTGTGCCGCTGCCTTCATGAAACCGTGCAGAGACACAATGTGCTTCTGGTACATCAGGCTGTACAGCACGCGCGCCATGATGCCGCCGACCAGCACTTCACGTCCCGACGTGCCGCCGATCAGCACGCCGACAGCGGCCACCGGCCCGAGCGATACCAGCGAACCGTAGTCGCGATACTGAAAATGCGGCAAGGGCGCGTCGCCTTGCTGCGCGAGGACGTCCGCCAGGAACAGCGCTTGCTGATGGGCGACCTGTGCGCGCGGCGGCACTGCGGCGCCTTTCACCGGGCACACATAACTGGAGCAGTCGCCGAGAGCGAAGACATCCGGGTCGTCCACCGTCTGCAGGCTGGGCGTGACGACCACTTGCCGGATGCGGTTCAGCGTCAGGCCGAGCGTCGTGCACACTTGCGGTCCTTCCACGCCGGCTGCCCACAGCGTCATGTCGGAAGCATGCCTTCCGCCTTGTGTGTCGATGACTGCATCGGCATCCACGCGCGCGACGGTGGTGGAGTCGCGCACGTCCACGCCGAGGCGGCGCAGGTGCCGCGCAGCGCGACGCGACAGATGGGGATTCAGTTGCGGCAGCAGCCGATCGCCGCGCTCGAGGATGCGGATGCTGACGCCGCCGGCCGGGTCGAGCGCATGCACGTTGTACTTCGCCAGCGTGCGTACCGTGTGGCGCAATTCCGCCGCCAGCTCGACGCCGGTGGCGCCGCCGCCCACGATGACGATGTTGACGCGCGCGTCGGGTTCGCTGCCGTCGATGCGGCGCGCACCTGCCTGCATGCAGCTCATCAGGAAGCGCTTGCGAAAGGCTTCGGCATCGTCGACAGAATCGAGCGTCAACGCATGTTCGGCTGCACCGGGAATGTTGAAGAAGTTGGTGACTGCACCGAAGGCAAGTACCAGCTTGTCGTAGCGGATGGTGCGCCTGGGAAGAGCTTCAGCGCCGTCGTCGAGCCGGTAGGGCGCGACTTCGATCGCGTGGTTGGCGCGGTCCACCGAAGTGACTTCGCCGCAGACGAAATGGAAGCCGTGCTCGGCCGCCTGCGCGGAGTATTCGATCTGGTGGAGTCGGGGATCGAGTTTGCCGGAAGCCACGGTGTGCAGCAGGGGCTTCCAGAAGTGGGTGGGATAACGGTCGATCAGGACGATCCTCGCGCGGTCGCGCTTGCCGAGGCTGTCGCCGAGCCGTGTCGCCAGTTCAAGGCCGCCGGCACCTCCTCCAATGATCACAATGGTCTGCATGGTGATTCTCCAAACTAATTAAAATTTTGTAAGTAGTGAAGTGCTGCATGATGCTTTTCACAGGTTCAGGCTGCCGCCTTGGTTTGCATGTCGGCGACGGCTGGTACGGCGGCGTGGAGCCGCCCCTTTTTCAGCGAACGCAGGATGTCGAAGGTGATGAAGCGTCCGGCGCTTTCGCGCGGCGCCTTGCGCACATCGACCAGGTCGCGCAATTCCTGCAGCTGCGGGCACCAGAGGTCCGCTCCGGAAATGCGTGCAATGTCCTTCTCGTAGGGTGTTGCGGCCATGGTCCAGATGCCGGCCTGTTGGGCAGCGCGAAGGGCCGGCGGTGAGGCATCGATCGCCACGCTGCAGGATGCTTCGATGCCGACCGTGCGCAATGCCATGTCGTACGGACCGTTGCCGTCGGCTTCGCTGAAGTGTGCGCCGCCGATGACGGTATCGAAACGGTTGGTCACGTCGTCGTCGAAGCTGCGTTCCAGCAGGACGGAGGCAGTTTGCGCCGGGATGTCGGTCACCACGGCCAGCTTGCAGCCGGCATCGAGAGCTTCTTCCATCAGCCTAGCGCCGCCCTGGTGCAGTTCGGGCATCTCCGCAAGGATGGCTTCGTGGAACAGGCGAACCTTTGCTGCAGCCACGCGTGTCACGTCCTTTGCCGTTGCGCCGGGAATGCGTTGCGCTGCGGCAGCGGCGGCGCCGGCAGCGCCGGAGATGCGTGCGGCTTCCCGGAATTGCCGGGCCGACCATGTCAGGCCCAGGCCACATTCCGCGAAGGCATCGTTCGAAGCCTTGAGGTGCGCCGCTTCGGTGTCGAAGATGACGCCGTCGAGGCCGAGAATCAGCAGTTCGATTGCCATGTCGTGCTCCTTGGTTGGTGAACCTGCCGCCGCAGATTCCTGGTGCGGCGGAAGTACTGTCGCTTTCGCCTGGATTGATTGTTAATATAGGCGCGTCGAATCCAAAAGAAAAATTAAGATTTATTCCATATTGATAAGGAATTCTTATGCATCACGCGAGCTTCAGGCAATTGGAAGCGCTGCTGCATGTCGCCCGGCATGAGAGTGTGTCGCGTGCGGCGGAAGTGTTGCACCTGACCCAGCCGGCGGTGTCGCTGCAGATCAAGATGCTGGAGGAGGCAGCCGGCACGCCGCTCACGCGCAAGGTGGGCCGCGGCATCCAGCTGACGGCAGCTGGCGAGGTGATGCTGGAGTTTGCCGAACGCAT
>DASVLM010000457.1:0-1535 GCA_036384875.1 Noviherbaspirillum sp. | reverse complement strand
GCGCTGGTTGAAACTGGTGCCGCCATATGCCGCCGCTTTACTGCTTGCGATCGGTGCGTCCGGTTTTGCCGCCACACTGATGAGTCATCATTCGATTTCAATGCTGCATGGCTGGCGGCAGGTGCTGGCGCATCTCTTTCTGCTGCAGGATGTTCTCGGCCACGAGTCGTTGTCGGCCGGCATGTGGTACATCGCCATCGATTTCCAGTTGTATGCGGGATTCGCGCTGTTGCTGTGGTGTTGCAGGATGCTTTACCGCGATGCGCCGCCATGGCTCGTACCGGCGGCGGTCAGTTTCTGCGGTGCACTGTCGCTGGCGGTATTCAATCGCGACCGCTCGCTTGAAATATGGGCAATCTATTTCTTTGGCAGTTATTCGCTCGGCATTCTCGCCTGGTGGGCATCCGATCCGCTGCGCTCGCGCAGCACAGCCATCGTCCATGGCGCCACACTGGTCATCATCGCGGTCTATGCGCTTGAGATCGAGTTCCGGGCGCGTATCGCCGTGTCCCTGATCACGGCCTTGCTCCTGCTTGCAGGACGGCGCGGGGCGCTGGTTATACCGAACCTGCAGGTGATCAGTTTTCTTGCACGGATCTCCTACTCGCTTTTACTGGTGCATTTCCCGGTATCCTTGTTGGTCAATGCGGTGTTTTTCCGGATGTTGCCACACACGCCGATAGTCCAGGCGGCCGGAATGCTGGTTGCGTGGCTTGGCAGCGTAACGTTTGCCGCCGCATTTCATCGCTGGGTCGAGAGCCCGCTGCTCGATGTTTCGGGCAAAGTGGCAGCGGGGCTATCGCGTTTCTCCCGGCTTTTCGACCCGCAAGGTACTTCCGGCTCCATGAGCTTTCTGTTAAAAGTCTTCAGGGGCTGATCAACGGAGGAATGTCATGGATAAAAGCGACGTGACACTGGAAGAGCTGGAGCGGCTGGCTGCGGCAATGGCGGCCGCGATACCCGGCCTCGAATGTCCCGATTCCTGCAAACGGGACTGGAAGTTCGAGTACATCGAGCGCAGCGCGGCGCTCTACCAGGAAGAACTCGAGTGGGCCATACTGCATCAGGCAATCGTTGAATACCGTATTGTCCGCAAATCTTCGAAGTAGCCGACAGCGCCCGCGTCATGCAGTACCACGCTGCTTCACCTCATCGAGCAAGCCCTCGGAGCGAATGAAGTCGACCACCTTGTCGACGCCATCGCCGCTGCGCAGGTTGGTGAAGATGAACGGCCGGTCGCCGCGCATCTTCTTCGCGTCGCGTGCCATGATGTCGAGGTTGGCGCCGACATAGGGCGCAAGATCGGTTTTGTTGATGATCAGGAGGTCGGAACGCGTGATGCCGGGACCGCCCTTGCGCGGAATCTTTTCGCCGCCGGCCACGTCGATGACGTAGATCGTCAGGTCCGACAATTCCGGGCTGAAAGTCGCAGCCAGGTTATCGCCGCCTGACTCCACCAGGATGAGGTCGAGGTCCGGAAAATCGGCGCACATGCGGGAAATCGCTTCCAGGTTGATCGAAGCATCCTCGCGAAT
>DASVLM010000456.1:0-1868 GCA_036384875.1 Noviherbaspirillum sp. | reverse complement strand
TGGTGGATGCCGACGTTCGCTGTGAACCAGCGCAGCAATACCGGAAGATCGTAATGCGAGCTGCCGTATAGGGCGGCCTGATGCAGCTTCCAGCGCCCGTCGCGCTCCCACGCGGTTTGCTCAAATTGATGTTGCACATAGAACAGCCACACGCCGGCGGTGGCAGCGAGCAGCGTGATCGAAAGATGCACGAGCAGGAAGGCCTTAATGCCAATCAAGCATGTAAGCGCAGCGGCGATCAGGGCAATGGCAAGATTGGTTGCCATCGTGCTCGCCCAAGGTTGCCAGCCGTTGCGCATGAGGCCGACCGGGAGACGGTGCTGCAGAAGAAACAGATAGGCCGGTCCGACCACAAACATGACCAGTGGGTGGCGGTAAAGTCGGTATTTCAGGCGGCCCCACCATGAACGGGCCCGGTATTCGCGCACTGTCAGGGTATTGATATCTCCGATACCGCGCCGGTCGAGATTGCCGGTGGTGGCGTGATGGATCGCGTGTGTGCGGCGCCACCAGTCGTAAGGCGTCAGCGTGAGTACACCAATGACGCGGCCGACCCAGTCGTTTGCTATACGATCGGTGAAAAAGGTGCCATGGCCGCAGTCGTGCTGGATCAGGAATAGGCGCAAGAGAAAGCCAGCAGCTGGAATCGCGATGAGCAACGAAGCCCAGGCATAGCCAACGGAGAAGGTGAACCAAGCTGCCGTCCATAGCGTCACGAGCGGCAAGGCAGTGATCGCCAACTCGGTAACGCTGCGAACGTGATTTGACGTCCGGTAGCTGTCCAGAATGCGCGTCCAATGTCGAGTATCGGGCGTCGACAGGCCTGAGTTATGTTTGTCGGTCAAGATGACATCTTCAGCGTGCCGATCGCGCACCGGGCGGGTTGAATTCTCAGGCTCGCAGCTGGCACGGCTTGCGCCCTCTCGCGCTCGCATCCCGCTTTCGGCACAGCCGCAATCGTCGGTGGCTTGTTGACTTGTAATGTCGTCACTTTCTTTGTGGGAGCCAAATAAAAAATCCCGCGGGCCGACCGATCAGCTGCGGGACTCCGGAACCACAAACTCTGCCAGTACATCCGTGGTCAGAGCAGCATGGCCCTTCGCGCAGTCCTCAGGCGGCGCGCAGATTTTCGGCGGCAGATTTGCCGGTCCGGCGGTCTGCAACGACGTCAAAGCTGACAGTCTGCCCCTCATTGAGGCTGCTCATGCCGGCGCGTTCAACCGCGCTGATATGGACAAAGACGTCATTGCCACCGTCGGCGGGCTGAATGAAGCCAAAGCCCTTTTGGCTGTTAAACCACTTCACGGTTCCTGTAGTCATAGAGAAATGTCCTTTCGCTGACACATACACGTAAGACTTAGGTGCCGAGCGATCGGCGCCCTTCGTCGGTTGATCGATTTTGGAGAAGGGGTCTGAAACGTGCACGCCTGTCAGTTACGAGGCGAAGCGGCCCAGGTCGTTCGGCCAAGTGTCGATTCGCGCCATATGAACCTAAATTGAAGCGACGTCAAGGTCTGCAGCTCCCCGCTTCGCCCGATATTCGCTTTGGGTCTTGGCTGCGCGAGATACACGGCTGATCAAAACTCGCCGCTTTCGTTAACCCGCTCCCCCGTCCCATGCCAAATCAAAGGCACAGCGGATTCTCGATGGAACGCGGACATCCCCTGTGCGTCAGACCGGCCGCGTCCTGTGGAACTAATTTTGGAAGTCGATGCTGCGCGAGATAATGCCCGGAGGAGTGCCTTCGAACTCCATTGCAAGGAATTTGCGAACGGCACACTCTTCGATCCGATCGCGGAGTCTGAGGAATTGGGCCTCACGCTGGTTCGGCTGCGACCGCGCCAGGCTTTCCAGATGATCCATGGCGG
>DASVLM010000455.1:0-2142 GCA_036384875.1 Noviherbaspirillum sp. | reverse complement strand
CATCAACGGCGGTTACCTTGCCGACATGCGGAGCGATTTTTTCCAGCAGCAAACCCGTTCCTGAGCCGAAATCCATAATGTGCATCGAGTGGTTGAACTCGAAGGCGCTCAGAATCGCATTGGCAATGTTCGCCACGTTGTCCACGCGGCTCGGGTTTTGTTCGTAACTGTCAGCCTTGCTGGCGAAATGATCGATACTCATCGGGGCTCTCCTGATTGTCACGCAAGCCCTGATTATAGAGGCGCCGGAACAATGGGTTCGCTGCCAAAACTCCATACTTCGCTTTTGAGGCCGAAAGACCTGATTTTCTTTTGGACCGATTCCGCTGTCTGCTGGTCGGTGATACGGTCCATGACCACGGTAACGACCTGGATGCCATGCTTCCTTTGCACGTCGGCGAGCGCAGCAAAACTTTCTTCGCAATAGGTGCAATCCATCGACCACAGCATCACCACGAATGGATGCGCGCCATGGGCCATCTTGATCCGCGCGAAGCTGGTTCGATCGAATATACGAACGCCTTCGTTTGCGTGGCAGCTGGCGGCAATCATGACGGCACCCATCCAGAACGCCACAAGAAATCTCAACCTGGACATGGACTCAGGGACCTTTCAAAATCGGAATGATGCGAATGTGTTCATTCTGTGTGCGCCAGGACAAGAACATCCTGTCGCGCCATGAAGTGAGATAGGGTTTGTCCGAGTCGCCTGTGGTGCTCGCCAATTCCTTCTCCCGCCATGTCTTGCCATTGTCTTTCGACAGTTTGCTGCGTATCGAGGTTTTCGTTCCATCGAAATCTTTCCAGACAATGGCGATCTGTTGTCCCTGCACCATGACATCGGCATAGGCAGCCCTGGCCGACCCAAGCGGCATGACATTGTCCAGCTGCCCGGCCCGGTCAGACGTCGCATAATGCACGCCGCCCTTGTCGTCGTCCCGGCCGTTGAACCAGACCTGGTGACGCCGGCCATCCGGCCCGAACGCAAGCGACGGTCCGTGATGCGGGCAAGCTTCCACCCGCCAGTCGTCAAACGTCGCACGATCGATCTTCGGCGGGGAACCGTCGACGGCAAGAACGGCGACGGCGTGATCGCGCACATCGGGCTCGAAAACGTGCCGCCACATCATCACCGGCTGCCCCTGGGCATCGAGTGACAAGGCGATGCGGCAGCATTCGCACGAGTGATCCGCTACCTTGAAATCGCCATTGAATGTCTTGCCGCCGTCCGTCGAGACGGCGTAGTAGACGGCATTTCCGGTGTAGGCCTGCTGCCTGGCTTTCGCACCGTCACGGTCGCGGCTGTCGATCCATGCCACAAAGATGCGTCCCTTCTTGTCGACAACCATGGAACCGAAGCTGTGCACGATTGCATCCCGGTTGGCGTGCACGGTCAGCGGCGCGGAGAAGCTTTTGCCGCCATCCGTCGAGCGCACGAACCGGATGTCGCCGATATGGGGATTCTTCTGCCCAGCAGGGCTGGTATAGAGGAGATATAGCTCGCCAGCGGGACCGAACGCGATTTTGGGGCGCTCGTCGCCCCTGGCGGCCACAGGCTCTTGAACAATCGATCTTGGCGGCGACCAGGACTTCCCGAAGTTGGCGGAGGTCTGCAAAGCCAGCGAGGGTTTGCCGTCGTCCGCTACTTCCTTGCTCACCGCCCACAGCACGCCTTGCTGGTCGAAGGCAGTGGACGTTCCCAGCTCGACCGGCCTGGTTTGGCTGGTAGCGCCATGTTGATGCGCATGGTCTTGCCCGGTCTGTGCAAACACGACCGAAGCCAAACCAATCAGGATGCAAGCCAGTATTTGCTTCGCCATCTGCCTCTCCATGTTTACATATCGAATTTCAGCTCAGCCGTGTAGCTGCGCTGCGGATACGGATGGAAGTTCCAGTACTGATAGTTGTTCAGGTTGTCGATGCCGAAGGCAGCCGACCATTGCTTGGCGATCTGGTACCGCACCCGCAAATCGGTCGTGAAATACTTGCTCACCCCCTGGTAGGTATAACCGTTCACATCCGCATTGTTCAGCGTGCGGTATTGCGTGCCGCTGTAGCGTGCGCCCAGCGCGGCCGTCAGGCGTTCGTTGAAGTGGTAGCTGGCCAGCAGCGTGGCGCGCCATTTCGGAATATTGGGCTGCTG